>JAULUW010000096.1:0-4234 GCA_032111345.1 Bacteroidia bacterium | reverse complement strand
TTAAATGTACTATCGCTAATTGCATAACGAATGGGGGTACAATCGTCGGTAGTACCGTTGTTCAAATCGGCGGCATTAACGGTTACTGTTCCTGTTGCAGAATCTAAATATACGGTGATGCCTTGTACCTTCGCAACTGGAGGCGTTACGTCTGTGTGTTGGACAGAGAATATCACTGTGTCCGGGCATAAGTTTATATCTTGTACATATACCGTATCATTTGTAATATCTGCCATTCCATTATATGTGCTTTTTGTTGAATAACTTCCACCTATTGATTTTATCCAATACTTATAATTAACACCTGTACCCCCTGTTGCTGATAGAGTAACGGAGCCTTGTCCATTGCAAATAGAATTACTTACGATTGCACTTAATATCAGTTGATTTGGTTCAGTAATAGTTACTGTTGAAGTAAAATTGCACCCGTCCTTATCTGTAACAGTAAAGGTGTGATCTCCAGCTGCTGCATTCGGATAAATTGAGTCAGTTAATGATGGATTTGTATCCCATGAGTAAGAGTAGGGATAGGTAGTTCCGGTGACTTTCATTACAATTAAACTTGATAATGAATCTTTACATTTATTATTCAAATTAGAGGCACCTCCATCAAAATTCACAGAAACAGCTGCTGGTTCCGTAATATTAATCGAGTTGATTGTATCGCTGGTTCCTCCTGTTAATTCTGTAATTATAACCGAATACCCGTTAAATGCATTGACTCCATTTATGGTATAAGTACCAGAGGTGGAAGCCACGGTAGTAGTGTGGGTGTGTAAATTAGAGCCTGCTGAATCTAACTTGATTTCAAAAAGTGTATTGACCGTGTGACTAAAACTCACCGATATACTTCCGGTGGCGGTGCCATTACAATCAGCAGGGGTTGTACCTGAAACCGACGCCGTAGGCTGGGCAATCGATTGTTGCGCTCCAAAAAGAAGCAGTAGCAGCAGTAAACTGCTGGCTTTTCTAAGTATTAATTTTCTCATATTCATTCTGACTTACAAGTTTTGTTAAGGGTAGTTTCTGGTTTCTAATTTGCCAGCAAACAGAAGGTTTTGTGCTCAAAAGATGCTTTTCTAGCCATACTAATTGCCGTAATTTTGTATCAATATTCGTTCGTTTAATAATAACGAAGTTACAAAGCTTTTTGGGGAAATCGGACAACATGAATGTTGTGTGTCTGTAATTGTATACACACCCATCATGATAATCCCCCAAAAGAATGCCAATCTTCCTCATATTCGTTCCTGCGATTTTTAAAAACCTTAAAAGCCAAAATGCACAAAAATCAAACCAACCACACTATTGCTTACAAGAATTCGTGTTTTAGAACAAGAACTTTACTTTTTTGTGACAAAAAAAAGACGCGGTTTGTAAAAATGGGGCCCGTTGGGTTTTAGTAAACACAAGGGTAGAAAAATCCTTCTAAACCACCCATAACCACGCGATGAACAAAACCAGCCCTAACGTAATAAAATTGACAATATCATTGGTGAGACCGCCAATGCCAGAAACCCGTTCCTTGGCCATTCCCACATCGCTCAAATTCCCCTGGCGTTCAAACTTTTCCTGCACCGAATCGCCTAGCAAACTGTCAATTAGACTTCCCAAGAGACCTGAAAGCGCAATAAAACCCGTGGTTTCCCATTGTATTTCATAGTGCACACAAGAGTATGCCGCCATAATTAAACCACCCAAGAATGCACCTAAAAGTCCAAACACCGTAACGCCTCCCGAAAGTCCAACCGGAACCTGTTTCCACGTTAATATACTTCTGGGATTCTTGCCCCAACGCATACCTAATTCACTGCTCAGTGTATCGCCCAGAGCCGCGGCCATAACCACAAATACAAAAAAGTTCATGTCTCTAGGACCCATAATATGGGCGTTCAATCCCCATACATTTAACAGTGCCAATATTCCTATAATGCCGCCGTTGGCGGCCACTTGCCAGCGATCGCGGGCTTTGCCCTGTTTGTGGTCGGATTTTTGAGTTGTATTTAATTTTGAGGCCACGCTTCCCAAAACAAAAAAGATCACAAGTGGTATAATGTCTATCCCCGCCAATAAAACCAAAAGAGCCAATAAAATCGCCGCGAAAAGACCATCCATCGACAGCCATTTTTTCCAAACCACCCAAATGGCAATGCCCATAATAGGCAGAATAAAGGCGCTACCCGCCCATATTAAAAAGGATAATTGTTTAAGCTTTATTAAGACAAAAAAGGACCATAAAGGTACGCTGATATTATCGGCCCCATTCCCGCTTAAGAGTTCGACCATTGCCGCGCTAAGAGCCAGAATAAACAAGGTAAACAAAGAAATAAACAAAGACGCACCGTCGTTTTTTAACAGCAACTGATTCCCAAAAATCACGATTAAAAAAATCCATGCCGTTAACACAAACACCCCAAATCCGATCCACGTTTTACCGTTGATGGTTTTATTTGAGCGGCCCCAAATTGTATTTAATCGTATAAATCGACCCGCAATGGCCGACAATCCATCGGATACGGCGAGTATACCAAAAGCCCAGGCAATGTTCTGCGTATGATCTGGGAAAAACCGCAATAAAAACCACAATACCCAAGGAAAATAGGCAATACCCCAGCTTTTCCGCCCGTCGATTTGAAAAAATCCACTAAAAACGGCCAGCGTTAACAGTACTGCGGCTCCCCAAATGAGCCAATTGAAAAGACTTACCGTAGATTCTTCGCATATATAGGTTGCATGCGCAACAACTCCAATAGCGCCGATGTGCAAGATTTTTCGAGCCAAGAACCGCGCGTTTTTAACGGTGCGATCCATCAAGGTTGTTAGCCCTACCAAGGCCACAATTAAGGCTATATGCGGGGTATATGGAAAATCCATTCAAGCAAAGTTGCGTATATTAACCGAACTTTGTGAGTAACCCATGAAAATGCTCTTAGTTTTTTGGCGTTTTACACGCCCTCATACGATAATTGGCAGCACATTAAGTGTAACGAGTTTGTTTTTCTTTGCAAGTTTCGCGCTTCAAAAAAGCATTTACACTACGGATATCGGATTTGCGATTACCGCATTGATTGCCGCATTGGCCTGTAATCTTTTTATAACAGGCATCAATCAGATCAGCGATTTAGAAATTGACAGAATCAACAAACCTCATTTGCCTTTGGCCTCGGGGGAAATGACCTTGGCGGAGGCAAAACGAATCGTGGTTTTGGCACTTTTCACGGCTTTAGGGTGTTCTTTTTATATCAGTAATTTTTTCGGTTTCTTAATATTGAGTATCTCCTTATTGGGATGGTCCTATTCTATGCCTCCAATACGATTTAAGCGTTTTCATATCTGGGCCGCATCGGCCATTGCCCTGGTTCGGGGGCCTTTGGTAAATGTGGGGATTGCCTTGGTTTTTTTGGTACATTTTATGGAAGCACGGACAGAAAACGCGGCCTACGTTTCGAACCCCTTCCTTCTAATCCGCGAATTTAGAGTGGGCGTTTGGATGATTCCCTTAACACTATTCATAACTGCATTTAGCTTAGGAATTGCCTGGTTTAAAGACCTGCCAGATACCGAAGGCGATTCGCGATTTAAGGTTGGCACTTTAGCCGTTCGAAAGGGAAAACATATCGCATTCTTGTTGGGCGTCTTATTGGTAACTGTTGCTTATGTTTTTTTGATTTTATGGGGATTCTTTTTCGACTTTTCTATCGCTTTTAACCTCTATCATATCGGTGCATTAGGTTTTTTTGCTTGGTGGGCCTATCGCGTAAATTTAGATAATCAGGACTCCTTAAAACGTTTTTACAAACTTTACTGGATCTTGTTTTTCTTAGAGTATTTGTCGTATTTCCTGCTTTATCTGAGGTAATTAGTTTATCAACAAATTAGGTATGTGTGGGCATCTTAGTATAACTTTGCCTAATTTTTGGAAACATGCCAAAGGACAACAGCATAAAACACGTACTTATTATTGGAAGTGGCCCGATTGTTATCGGTCAGGCTTGCGAATTTGACTATTCTGGTTCACAAGCGGCTCGTAGTTTGAGGGAAGAAGGTATTACGGTTTCGCTTATTAACAGCAATCCGGCGACCATCATGACCGATAAAATTAACGCGGACCATGTGTATTTATGGCCGCTAACCGCGAAAAGCATTGAAAAAATATTATTGGAACATCCCGATATCGATGCGGTGTTGCCCACCATGGGCGGACAAACCGCATTGAATTTAGCCAAAGAGGTAG
>JAULUW010000095.1:5716-6749 GCA_032111345.1 Bacteroidia bacterium | reverse complement strand
GAGGTAGGCATGAACGACGATCATACTGGATGTTTCCTTTTTATGTATTACAAAATCATTAAGGGCATACTCAAAATCAAAGATTTTTTCACTAGACTCGAGATGCAATAAGGAACGTGCTTCCACGGTATAATGGCCTTTTTCCAATTCAGAAATAGCATTTTCTAATTCGTCGGAGGGTATACCTGCTAAGAACCCTAATCTACCTGTATTTATAGGGAAAATTGGAATATTACTATCATTCACAATTTGTACGGTGCTTAAAATCGTACCATCTCCTCCAATTGTACACAGTACCTCTACCGGTTTATATTTGGGACTAAAACGATCGAAAACTTGGGGTGCCAAATCTGTAAAGTTCATGCGAATAAAATCTTCCAAACCGGGAGGACACCATATTTCATGTCCCCGTTTTACCAAGACATTCACTAAGTTAATTAATGCATCGCGGTGTTTTGGATCTAAAACAGATTTAGCATAAATGCCGATTTTCATAATTTAATTTGTTAAAGTTCACAAGAACTTCATTTACCTCAAAGGTATTAATTTAATTGCGGTTCAACGTAGCCTAAATTGCCAATTGTCTTAAATAAAAATACCCCTTCTCCACAACGTATGCGTATTTGAAGGGTGCAGAGAATCTGTGACCTCTTAACGCTGCATTCTTTCAAGAATCTGAAACTCAAAATCGAAACGATGAAGTTCATCCTTGGGATGCATTTCTGATTCAATAACCCTCCATTGCGTCGAATCAAGTCTTGGGAAAAAAGTATCTGCTTCTGGGAAATCGCCTTGTACTCGGGTAAGATATAATCGATCTGCCAAAGGCAATGCAAACTCATACAATTGAGCCCCTCCAATTATCATCAATTCAGCTATATCGGAGGCTTTAGCACTTTGAATTACCTCATTTAAGGTTTTGAAAGGTTCAAAACCGTCTAATATAGCGGTATCTGAACTGCTTAAAACGATATTTCTCCGATTTTTTAACGGCTTACCGATACTATTCATGGTATTTCTCCCCATTACGACC
>JAULUW010000095.1:0-5706 GCA_032111345.1 Bacteroidia bacterium | reverse complement strand
ACGACCGTTTTGTTTTTGGTATGCTTGATAAACCATTTAAAATCATCCGGAAGATGCCACATCAATGCATTTTTATACCCAATTTCTTCGTTTTTGCCGAAGGCAACAATCATTGAAATTATCATACCTTATTTTTCTTCATGATATTCCATTTCTGTGTTTATTTTCCACATTTCTGATTTATCGGTGTTTCCTTTAAGGATATTTTCAGCAGCCATCATTCCCGTTAACATACTGTGATCTTGATTGTTGTAGCGATGCATACCATTTCTTCCTATCGGAAATAAGTTTTCTACGCCGTTCAAGTAATTAATTACTTGGTCAAAATGCACATAAGACCCAAAATAGGCCGGGTAGGTTTTCGGAACTTTCAAAACCGTTCCATCTAATACGTCTTCTCGGTCCACCAGATCCAATTGAATCATTTCCCCAATTGCGAATTCCAAAAACTCCGACTCCGATAAGGACCACAATGCATCGTTTTCTTGGCAGAAATACTCCAATCCCAACCATACATTTCCAGGTTCTGCTACTAAATCCGGACTCCAGTTATTAAAAATTTGAAGCCTCCCAATTTTAACATCTCTTTCTTGTATGTAAATCCAATTATCCTTTAATATTGCGCCGTTCTTAAACTTTTTAATTAACAAACCAACGGTTATAAAATCACGATATATCAAGCCCTCTGCAATATCCGTCACGTTTGTTGAGGGTTTTGGAGATATCCCCTTAATCAAATCTTTTATCGGCATTGAACTAATTACATAATCCACACTTTCGGTGCGTGCGGCGCCTTGTTTGTCTACGTAGTTTACGGTTTTTACCTTGTTATTTTGAAGTTCCAGTGCCGTAACCGTTGTTCCAAATTGAATATTGCCCCCTAAAGACTTAATTTTTTCTGCAACGATTTCCCACATTTGACCGGGACCCAAGCGCGGATACATGAACCGTTCAATCAAACTTGTTTCAGTTCCTTTTTGTTCAATACCCTGTTTGTTGTTTTTAGGTTTTAAGGCATGTAAAATAGCCTTTGTGATGCTTAACCCTTTTATACGTTGGGCTCCCCATTCAGCGCTAATTTCTTCACAAGGCACACCCCATACTTTTTCTGTATAATCTTTGAAAAAAGTTCGGTACAATTCTTTACCAAAACGATTAATTAAAAAGTCTTCAAGCGATTTCTCGTTTTTAATAGGGAATAGTCGTACCTGAATATAGGCGATTCCAATCTTTACTAAACGCCACGGACCTAATAATTTAAGTGTTTCAAACGTGAGAGAAATGGGGTAGCTAAAAAAGCTTCTTAAATAATAAATGCGTGATAAACGGTTTCGAATAAGCAATACGCGCCCTTGTTCTCTTGCATGATTCAGTTCCTCTTTGGAATCTGGATTTATGGGTACCGCTCTTTTTTTTCCTCGGTAACTTATTTCTAAATCTTCATCTTGATATAAGGAATCATCAATTGGCATTATAGACTGCCACCACTGCATCACCTTATCGGACTTAGAAAAAAAACGATGTCCCCCAATATCCATTCGATTGCCCTTGTAATTATGGGTTCGGGAAATCCCCCCAATCGCATCTGATTGCTCAAGAATAATAACCTCGTAAGCCTCGTTGTTTGCATTAAGCAATTCAAATGCCGCGGTTAAACACGCCGGGCCCGCGCCAATTAAAACTATTCTTTGCGTTTTTTTAGAATCCAAGTTACCTTCAAAATTAAGGTTTTATTTGAATCATTTTAAATTTGATCCACTTTTATACCCTTTGTCAAGGTTTACCCTAACGCTTTATCCACGATTTACCCACTTTCTCGCTATCTTTGCCGGATGAGTCGCATTGTAGCTATCGTCGGTAGACCCAACGTAGGAAAAAGTACCTTGTTCAACCGCCTTACGGGTGAACGCAAAGCCATCGTTGATGATTTCAGTGGAGTAACACGCGACCGGCACTATGGAAGAAGTGATTGGAATGGAATCGAATTTACGGTAATCGATACCGGAGGGTTTGTAACACATTCGGAAGACCAGTTTGAGGCCGCTATCCGAGAACAAGTTCATATTGCAATCGAAGAAGCTTCTGTTTTGATTTTCATGGTAGATGTTATCGCCGATATTCATCCCTTAGATGAAGAATTTGCAGCCTTACTCCATCGTTCTAAAAAGCAGGTTGTGCTTTGTGTTAATAAAGTTGACAACGATAATCTAAGACTTCAAGCGCCTTCATTTTATGCCTTGGGATATGAAGAATTGTTTGAAGTGTCTGCAGCAAGCGGCTCTGGAACTGGAGAACTTCTCGATAAAGTAGTAGAATTTCTTAAAGAAATTCCCGAACCCGTAATCGATAGACCCGAATTACCCCGTGTTGCCATCGTTGGCAGACCCAATGTCGGGAAAAGCAGCTTAATCAATGCGCTTTTGGGCAAAGACCGCAATATCGTTACGGAAATTGCAGGCACCACGCGTGATAGTATCGATACCCATTACAACGCATTCGGCAAAGAAATGATTCTCATCGATACTGCCGGTGTAAGGAAGAAAAGTAAAGTACACGAAAATATCGAATTCTACTCGGTAATGCGATCCCTTCGTGCATTAGAAAATGCCGATGTAGTCGTGCTTGTATTAGACGCCACAATGGGAATGGAATCTCAAGATATCAATCTCTTTTGGATGGCACATCGCTTGGGTAAAGGCGTTGTAATCCTTGTAAACAAATGGGATCTCATCGAAAAAGAAACCAATACCGCTAAGGAATTTTCCGGACATATCGAAGGTCGAATTGCACCTTTCACAGATGTTCCTGTGCTCTATATTTCTGCACTGAATAAACAACGTATTTTTCAAGCTGTTGAAACCATAAGCAAAGTACATGAATCTCTAAGTATGCGCATTCCAACACGCAAACTCAATGACTACCTCCTTCCTATTATGGAAAGCACACCACCGCCAAGTAGAAAAGGGAAGTTTGTGAAAATTAAATTTGTGAACCAAATCCCTAGCAAACGCATTGCTTTTGCATTTTATTGCAACCTTCCACAATACGTGGCTGAAAGTTATACTCGCTTCCTAGAAAACAAACTTCGAGCCGAATTTGATTTTAATGGAGTACCCATTAGCATCTATTTCCGCAAAAAATAAACCTTTTTTCTGGGGGAAGTCGTTCACGAAATTCCCCCAGAAAGAACATTTTCACCTACCTGAATATATCACAAATGGATATTCGTGAATTAAGCTTACAAGAAATCACCGCCAAACTTACGGAAGCTGGAGAACCCGCATTCCGCGCTAAGCAAATTTGGCAATGGCTCTGGCAAAAACACGCCCGTTCCTTTGAGGAAATGAGCAATCTTTCTCAAGATCTTCGAAAGAAACTATCAGAACTCTTTGTTTTTGCCCAGACACAAATTTTAACCGCGCAATATTCCAGCGATGGAACCATTAAAGTGGTGTTTTTATTGCACGATAACAATAAAGTAGAGGGTGTATTAATACCTACCAAAACACGAACAACCGCTTGCATAAGCAGTCAAGTTGGTTGCAGTCTCGACTGTAAATTTTGCGCAACGGGCTCACTTAAACGCGAACGCAATTTAAAGGCCTATGAAATGGTGGACCAGGTGGTGCTTATTAATGAACTTTCACAAAAGCATTATGATAAAAAACTCGACAATATTGTATATATGGGGATGGGCGAACCCCTGCTCAATTATAATGAAGTTTTAAAAAGTGTAGACCGCATTACGGCCACAGATGGCATGGCAATGAGCCCAAGCAGAATTACTTTGTCGACAGCGGGGATCGTAAAAATGATTTATAAACTCGCTGATGATGGGGTAAAAACGCACCTTGCCCTTAGTTTACATGCCGCAACAAACAGCAAGCGGTCCGAAATCATGCCAATTAACGATTCCAATCCCTTAGAAGATTTAGCGGCAGCCCTATCCTATTGGTATGAAAAAACAGGCATTCGCCCTACCTTGGAATATACAGTCATCGCTGGAGTAAACGATACCCTCGAGTCTGAGAAAGCCTTGGGCATATTTGCACGCAGATTTCCGTGTAAAATCAATCTTATTGAATACAACCCTATTTCAACCGCATCTTTTCAAGCAACCAGCCGATTAGAAGCTTTTTCAGAAGCCCTCAGCAAACAAAAGCTGATTGTGAATATAAGAAGAAGCCGCGGCAAGGATATCGACGCGGCTTGTGGACAATTGGCTTTAAAAACCGTTTAAGCTTTAAAATCTCTGTGATGCGCCTCTTCATATAGACGCTCCTTAGGCAAACTTTTGAAATATTCCCAAGTAATCTTCAACCCTTCCTCGCGCGTATATTTAGGTTCCCAACCTAAAATCTGTTGGGCCTTTTCGATATTCGGTTGTCTTTGCTTTGGATCATCTGTAGGCAATTCTTTATATACCACCTTTTGATCTGTTCCTGTCAATTTGATGATTTCATCAGCAAATTGCTTAATGGTTATTTCCATCGGATTTCCCACGTTAACGGGGTCTGCACAATCGCTTAATAACAACCGATAAATACCTTCTACCAGGTCATCTACATAGCAAAAGCTCCGGGTTTGACTTCCATCGCCAAATACCGTTAAATCTTCACCACGCAGGGCTTGACCCATAAATGCAGGCAATACGCGACCGTCATTCAGACGCATTCTCGGACCATACGTATTGAAAATACGCACAATTCTGGTTTCCAATCCATGGAATGTATGATATGCCATGGTAATGGCTTCTTGGAAACGCTTCGCCTCATCGTATACACCACGAGGGCCTACTGGATTTACATTACCCCAATAATCTTCTGTTTGAGGGTGAACCGTAGGATCGCCATAAACTTCACTGGTGCTTGCCACTAAAATTCGGGCTCCTTTGGACATTGCCAATCCCAATAAATTGTGCGTTCCTAAAGAACCCACTTTCAAGGTTTGTATTGGAATTTTCAAATAATCAATGGGACTCGCTGGGGACGCAAAATGCAGAATATATTTCAATTCTCCTGGTACATGCACAAATTTAGAAACATCGTGATGTGAAAATTCGAAATCTGGCAAATGAAACAAGTGTTCGATGTTTCTCAGATCTCCGGTGATCAAATTATCCATTCCTATTACGTGGAATCCTTCTTTGAGCATCCTATCACAGAGATGCGATCCTAAGAATCCTGCTGCTCCGGTAATTAAAACGCGTTCTTTGCTCATTTTATGTCGCTTCTGCCGATACTATAATACGTAAATCCGTGTTTCTTAACCGTATCCAATTCAAATAGATTACGTCCGTCAAAAATCACTTTATCTTTCAAAAGCGATTGAATTCTGTCAAAATTTGGGGTTCTAAACTCTGGCCATTCTGTAGCGATTACTAAGAAATCAGCTCCCTCCAAAGTTTCGTATGCCGAATCACAAAATACAGCCTGATCTCCAATTTGCGCTTTTACATTGGCCATAGCCTCTGGATCGTACGCGCGAACTTTTGCTCCACTTTCGGTTAATAAATCAATCATTTCTAATGCGGGAGCTTCGCGAATATCGTCGGTATTGGGTTTAAATGCCAATCCCCATAATGCTACGGTTTTACCTTTAATATCACCGTAATGCTGTATAATTTTGGGCACCAAGGCTTTCTTTTGCTCCGCATTAACATCCTCAACGGCTTTCAAAATCTTAAAATCGTAATCGACCGAAGCT
>JAULUW010000094.1:0-26429 GCA_032111345.1 Bacteroidia bacterium | reverse complement strand
TCGATGTATTTCAATCCCATATACACTCCTGTTACTCCAATAAACAGCAAACCACCAATACGTATGGAAATACCCAAACCTATACCAAAACAGAATCCGATTATATCCCATGTTTTATAATTTGGGAAATTTTGGAATACTTTGCTTGCATAATACAGGCTCATGATATACCCTAAAGCAAAGGGGATGTCTTTCGGGTTGTTTAAGGCTTCACCAAAAACACGTGGAGTAGCATATAACAAAATAAAGGTTACAGCGGCCCAAATCCAGCTTCCATTGGTTAGCCTGCGTGCAAACAAAGCGGCAAATACAAAAATCAACCAGCCAAATACAGCATTCCAAAAATGTCGGAATTCCATGTAATTCTCAATGTCAAAAAAATGAACAAGTAGGGAATTGAAGGTATCAAAGCTTGACCCATACAAGTGCATGAGCTTATCGGGATCTTCAATTGTGGCGATTTTGGAGCCCAAATTGGGATATTCTTTTGCCAAGGTATTCATTTTCTGACCTTTTAGGGCCAGGGTATCTATGGGAATTTCCAAACCGATTTTTTGCAAATGGTAATTGGCAATTACCCGACCGTATTCATGTTGGATAAATTCATCACCTGAAATACCGGCTTGTTGACTCGTTAAAGTGATATGAGCAAAGCCGAGAAGCATCAAGACGATGAAGATCCACTTAGGGGCTGATGCGTGTTTAAGGAAGTAATAGTTGCTGAATCGATTCCATGACATTTTTCGTGCGGACATAAAACCGGTTTGCGATTTGGGGGGTAAAGTTCCAAAATGAAAGGTAATAGGAACAATGCACTTCAACAGAAGATAGTGTAATTCATCTAGTGAACTAATTTCTAAATAGGATTCTTGAAGGGTAATAAGGGCAGCACGATTTAAAGAAATACAATGGCTATTGGCTTTGGCTTGGTCGTAGCCTTTGATACTTCTTTTGAGGAAGTTTTCCTGTTTAATATCGCTGAAACTATGTGCACTGGATTTGGTATTGCTTGAGTTAAATGGAATCCCTGGAGGTAAACGGAAATCTTTTGGATTAACGACTACGGCAAATTGATCGCAATCTGATTGCAAGGCTGTTGCCATATTTGCGGCAGTGAGGGGGCCAAAGTTTTCAGGGTTTGAGGTATTTGCAGCATCTGCATTAAGGGTAAAAAGACCCCATTTTATGTGGCTAGAGCTGTTTGTTGGCGTTTGTTGAGACTTTTTATTCGTACCTTTCATGGTAGCACAAACATAAAATAAATCTCAAAGCAATTTGAGGATGAAGGACAGAAACTTGAAAACTTTTGCAAGTGCTTGCTAGTGAATTTTTCAGGAAATAGGAAATATTATATTTTTCAATTAATTTTGCCGCCCAATAAAGGAGGAATTTTTACATTGACAAACGAATCTAACGAAATTCAAAACCCAGAAAACCAAGAAAGTATGGTTTCCCCAAAGGAAACGGCGAAAGCCACATCTGTTGCGGCAGCACACGATGAATTCGATTGGGATGCAGACGAAGCAGGCTTCGAAAGCTATTCTGTAAATGACAGAAAGCATTTGGAGGAGCAGTACCAACAAACCTTCAACCCCGTTGAAGAAAAACAAGTAGTTAAAGGTCATGTAGTGGCCATTAACGACAAAGACGTAGTGATCAACATCGGTTTTAAAAGCGATGGTATGGTTTCACGTCAAGAATTCCGCGACATGCCTGACCTAAAGGTAGGCGATGAAGTTGAAGTTTTTGTTGACATCGCAGAAGACCGCTTAGGTCAGCTGATTTTGAGCCGTCGTAAGGCGCTTCAGGAGACTGCCTGGGATAAAATCGTAGAAGCTCATAACAATGATACCATTGTTAAGGGTTACGTTCGTTCTAGAACCAAGGGTGGATTAGTAGTTGATGTATTTAACATCGATACCTTCTTGCCAGGTTCACAAATCGATACCAAACCTGTTCGCGATTACGATCAGTATGTTGGTAAGAATATGGATTTCAAGATTGTGAAAATTAACGACGTTTATAAAAACGTGGTTGTTTCTCACAAAGCCTTGATCGAGGACGATATCGAAGCTCAAAAATCAGAAATACTTTCTCGTTTAGAAAAAGGCCAAGTGTTGGAAGGTGTTGTTAAAAACATGACCAGCTTTGGAGTTTTTGTTGACTTAGGAGGTATTGATGGTTTACTTCACATTACCGATATTTCTTGGGGCCGCATAAATCACCCTGAAGAAGTTTTGAAATTAGATGATCGTATTAATGTAGTAATCTTGGATTACGACGATACCAAAAAGAGAATTTCTCTAGGTTTGAAGCAATTGTCTTCACATCCTTGGGATGAATTAGATGCTTCCATTGTTGAAGGATCTAAAATCTCTGGTAAAGTAGTAAGTGTTGCTGATTACGGCGCGTTCATTGAAATTAAACCAGGTGTTGAAGGATTGGTGCACGTTTCAGAAATGAGCTGGAGCTCACATTTACGCAACCCATCTGAATACTTAACCGTAGGTCAAGATATCGAAGCTTTGGTTTTGGCATTAGACCGCGAAGAGCATAAGATGAGCTTAGGAATCAAGCAATTAACGCAAGATCCATGGGTTGAAATCACTGCCCGTTACCCCGTAGGTAGCAAGCATTCTGGAGTGGTTAAAAACCTTACCTCTTACGGTTTATTCCTTGAACTAGAAGAAGGTATTGATGGTTTGGTTCACGTTTCTGACTTGAGCTGGAACAAGAAAATCAAGCACCCAAGTGAATTTGTGAAAAAAGGAGAGAAATTAGATGTAATTGTTTTAGAAGTTGATTCTGACAACCGTCGTTTGAGCCTTGGACACAAACAGTTGGAAGAAAATCCATGGGATACCTTTGAAACGATCTTTACGTTGAACTCTTTACACGAAGGTACTGTTATCGGTATCAACGATAAAGGAGCTACTATCCAGTTGCAATATGGTGTTGAAGCTTTCGCGCCTTCACGTCACATCAAGAAGGAAGACAATACGCCAATGAAGGAAGATGAAGTTTTCCAATTTGAAGTAATTGAATTTTCTAAGGATTCTAAACGTATCATCGTTTCACATACCAACATTTGGAAAGGTGCAGAACGCGCTAAAAACGACCAAGACGATAAAGGTCGCGACAAAGCACGCAAGAGCCCAGCTAAGAATGTTAAGAAGTTAAATCAAAGCTCAGAAAAAACTACTTTAGGAGAATTGGATGCACTAACCGAATTACGTGCACAATTTGAAAAAGCAGAAAACACAAAAGCCAATAAAACAAGCAAAGTTGAAGCTTCAACAGAATCAACTGAGTCTAAGGCTATTTCTGAATTGCAAGACTTATCGGGTGTTGGACCTGCTATGGTAAAACGTATGTCTGATTTAGGTGTAAATTCTATCGCGGATCTTATTGCGATTACTCCTGAAAAAGCAGCTGAACTAAGCGAACAAGATGCAAAAATCTCTGCGGAACAATGGACCAAATGGATCCAGGAAGCTCAAGGGTAATCTTTATCACAATTAATAAGAAAGGCCCCTTCATGGGGCCTTTTTTATGTTAATACCCATTTAAACAACGTATTTTTGTCTCAATTCCTATTTGCGATTATTAAACAACATGAATATCTTAGAAACCCAACTAACGGCTGCTTTTGTAATTAGTTTATTGCACGGTCTTATCCCAAGTCATTGGTTGCCTTTAATTGCGTTATCGAGAGACCAAAAATGGACAAAAATGCAACTTTTTCAGTATTCATTTTTAGCTGCTTTAACCCATGTTGTGGGTACCATTATCATTGGATTTGTAATTTTTTATACGGCTCATTTAAGTTTTATAGGTTCCGTTGTAGGATCCCAAGTTATTAGCGAAACTGTAGATTTGCCATTTAATGTACCGTTTGAGAAGTTGGCGGCAGTAATATTGATGCTTCTTGGGCTGATTTTTTTATATCGCCATTACACACACAAACATAATCATTGGAATCCCGTTAAAAATTCCAAGTGGATATTTGGAAGTATACTTTTGGCCATGTTTCTTTCACCGTGTATGGAAATAGAAGGCTATTTTTTTGCAATTGCCCCTTTAGGTTGGTCGGCATTTGTTTGGCTTTCTATCGTTTATACCCTCACCACTATTGCCAGCATCTTAGCAGGTGTTTGGGTTTTTCATAAGGGAATGAAGAAATTCAATTCACATAAACTAGAACACAATTCTGGGATTGTTACCAGTATACTGATCCTTTTATCTGCTGTATTTATGTGGTTCGGTTAAGAAGTAGTTTCGATTCCTAAATATTTGTCAATTGCAGCATGGGCGGAATACAATACCGGCAATAAAATTACGGCCATTACAATCTTATAGATATAGTTGATAGTTCCTACTTGCAAAACCCATTTAAGAGAATAGTTTCCGCCTAAATAAAAGGCCACTACCAATACGACGTAACTATCGATAAACTGACTCACGGCAGTGCTGCCCGTTGCGCGGAGCCAAATATATTTATGGGCAGATCGCTTCTTTATTTGCGCAAAAATGAAAGCATCTACAATTTGTCCAAAAAGAAAAGCCACCAAGGAACCCAAAATAATCATGAGACCTTGCCCGAAGACACTATCAAAAGCATCTTTCATGTTTTCTATACCTTTGGTTCTTGAGGAAACTTGCCAAAAATCGGCTCCTTCTAAGGACATCGCAACCCGCACCATTATGAAGGCATATACAAGCATGATAACCGCGATATAAGAAATACGTTTAACACCAGAGGGACCGTAGTATTCATTGATCACATCGGTAAGAATAAAAACAAAGGGCCAAAGCAAAACTCCAGCGGTCATGTCGAAATTAAATACTTCCCCCAGCATAGTGAGTTGGGCATTGGCGATTCCGAGCGTTTTTTCTAATGAAAATATTTTAGCTCCAATAAATTCGGCAATTATGGCGTTTGTAAGGAAGAAAAAACCTAGAATTAGAAATAAGTGATTCCTCCGTTGATTGATATCCTTACTCACTTTTCAAAGCTAATTGATTTTGGACAGCAATAAAAATGTGTACAACCCATGTGTATATTGCAAATAAGACGTTTTAGTTTTACCATTATAATAATGATGACAAAAATGAAGCCTTTTGGTTTTGCAATAGCCTTATTTTTTTTGCTTAGTATTTCGTCTGCAAGGGCACAAAACGAATCCGAAATTTACGAAAAGGGCCTACAAGCGCTTAAGTCGGAAAACTATGAATTGGCTAAGAAAACCTTTTATACGCTGCGTTCTCAATATCCACAAAACGCAAATTATTGGTATTTATCAGGTGTTTCTAAGATTCAATTAAAAGATCATAGTTCGGCATTGGTAGACTTAAATAAAGCGATTTCCTTAAATACAGAATTGTCGGATGCCTATTTGTTCCGGCATCTTGCAAATAAAGAGACACGGAATTTCCAATTTGCACTTGCAGACATATCGAAGTATTTAGAATATTCCCCTAATGATACATCTGCACGATGGAGTCGTTATTCTCTGGCTTTATACATGAAGGAATTTGAAGAAGCCGTTCAAGATGGTAATTGGCTCATGGATAAAGGACTGGGAGGGGATTCCTTATTAATATCACAGATATCGTTATTGGAAGAATCTGGGAATTATCGTATGGCTATAGATTTAACAAGTCAGATAATTCGAAAGAACCCAGATAAGGTACAAGGATATTACAAACGGGCTTTTTTATATTTTACGGCTGCGGAACACGAAAAATCCCTACAAGATATAGAGCGTTTTCTCCTTTCTGAGCCTAAAAATATAAATGCCTTGAAACTGCGCTTTGACAATCATTTTTACCTTCGTAATTTACCAACTTGTGAGAAATATGTGATAGAGTTGATTGAATTGGAACCGAAAAATGGCACGTTTCATGGAGATTTGGGTCATGTTTTATTACAAAAAGGAGATTGGGAAAGGGCAGAGGCGGCATTTGAGAAAGCCATTAAATTTAAATCAGAGTCCTTAGGGTATATCTACTTGGGTCGTGGAATTGCACGCTTTAATAAAGGCGATAAAGCGGCTGCATGTTCTGACTGGGAACGAGCATTGATCCTAGGTGAAATGGTTTCAAGAAATTACCTAATTAAATATTGCAACCGTTAAAATGAGTCTATTTTGGATTTCAGCTCTAAGTGTTTGTATTACAGCGCATTTAGATCATGGTGTTTTGGATACTTCCCAAATTCCGGTATCAGACAGCATTGCAATTACAGCCGCAAATAATAAGAAATGTATCTCCATAGCAGATCATGAAGCGGTTTGCCTTTTGAATATAGAATCCAATCCTCAAAATAATTGGCTTTTTTATCAACCAGAAATTGCCTTTTGGGTTCAAGATATTCGATTGAGTGAAGATTCATTTATGGTTGTCGATCAAATAAGTCGTTCGGTTGTCGATGTCATACATAAAAATGTGGTGCTAAGCATAGAAAATGGGGGGAATTTAAAATGCTTGGGACAATTGTATCAGGGAATATGTTTTTCAGATGGAGACTCTAGAATCAAGTTTGTCCGTGGTCGCAAATCGTTCTTTGATTTCTCAAAAATCGGTACGCATTTCCAAGAAGGAATCCGAATTTTTGAAGAACATGGGGTGAATCCCATTTATGCACAATTGCTCCTGTTAATTGAAAGTCCTAATAATTCGAGTGCAGTAAGCATTGCAGGGGCCAAAGGACATTTTCAATTAATGCCCGAAGTTGCACGTAAGTATGGATTAAGGGTAAATGGTCATATCGATGAGCGGGTTAATTTCTCGAAATCGGCGATGGCCGCGGCCAAACTCTTTAAAAATTATTGCATTCCATCTGCTCGTAAAATTTGCGATGAAATGGGTTTAGGGTATCGGGAAACGGATTTGTGGTTTCAATTATTAGCCCTTCATGTGTATAATGCGGGTGCAGGAAATGTGAGAAAAGCGGCCCTAATGCATACTGGAGTTTCTGAGGGAAATACCCTTATAACCTTGTTGTGGCATACCCGAATAGGCGCTTTTGGAAATAGCAGTCAAAACTATTCGCAATTGTGCTTGGCAAGCTATAGATGTTATAAGGAATACTTTGAACATCTTACTGCAACAATTGTCACAAACGACCCAAAAAGCGATATTCAATGATCCAAAAAAGTGTGATTTGTATATAAAATATGACATACATAAAATTATCCTACAAGCATGTTAAATCACAATAAATACAATATCAATAGTATAAACCCCTTGTTTAGATGCATTTTAAATTGGAAATCATGTGTACAATTTATTTCAATCGGATTACCGTGGGTGGTATATTTGCGGAACGATATACGTTTTCGTAAGCTAGATATGAACATTAATCGAATTAAAATTTGGGTAGTCGCGGCAAGTTTTGCTTTCACAGCCCCAATTTTCGCTGAGGGTGCCCCGAACGCAGAGGAAGGCAAAAAGTTGTATGATGCCAATAACTGTGGTAGCTGTCATGCGTTAGACAAGAAACTCGTAGGTCCTGCGCTTCGCGGGGTACACGAAAGACGATCCGAAGAGTGGTTGATCAGTTGGATTCGCAACAACAAGAAGTTCCGTGAAAGCGGTGATGCTGATGCGATCAAACTTTACAACGATTACGGTGGAGCTGCAATGAACATATTCGAGAATCTAACGCCTGCTCAGGTTTTGGATATTGTTGAATATATCAAAACTGCACCAGCACCTGCAGCTCCTAAAACTACAGGTCCTGCAATTGCTTCAGATGCACCCGTTTCGGATCCCTCCACCAAATATATCTTATTGATACTGGTAGCCGTATTTGCTATCGTGTTAATTGTATTGGCCCGAGTTCGTAATACCTTGAAACGCATTGCTGCTGAAAGCAGTCCAGAAGAATATTCCGAACTTCAAGGCAATGGAAATTTCTTACAAAGATTACTTCCTGCTTCTCTCGCGAAAATGAATCCCACGGTTCTTGGATTGCTAGTGACTACAATAGTAGCGCTACCTCTAGGATACTATGGATATAAATTTGCTATGGAAGAAGTAGGGGTACAAAAAGGTTATGCGCCTACTCAGCCGATCGCATTTTCACACAAATTGCACGCAGGTGAGTTAGAAATCGATTGTAAATATTGCCATTCAACAGTTGAAACTTCTAAGAGTGCTTCCATACCCGCATTGAATACCTGTATGAACTGTCATAAAGGAGTTCAATTAACGGACAAATACAATGGAGAAATTTCTCCAGAAATTAAGAAAATCTATGCGGCCTTGGATTACAATCCCGAAGAACTTCCTGGTAAGCAATTTGGTGATAATCCATCTCCTGTTCGTTGGATTCGTATTCATAACCTTCCAGATCATGCATACTTCAACCATTCACAACACGTTGTGGTGGGTAAGCTACAATGCCAATCCTGTCACGGTCCTGTTGAAAAAATGGAAGTAGTACAACAATGGAGCACACTTCAAATGGGATGGTGTATCGATTGTCATAGAAATACAGGCATCGATGTAGCCAATAACAATTATTATGCTGCATTGCATGAGAAAGCTCAGAAGGATTTAACCCATAACCAAAATCACAGTCAATACTTCGGTCCTGATGGCAAGGTGAAAATCACCCCAGCTATGAACGGAGGTTTAGAGTGTGCTAAATGTCATTATTAAAAAAAGCCAAGATGTCGAATAATATCAAGTATTGGAAAGGAGAGGAAGAACTCAATCGCGACCCACAGTTTTTGGCAGATCAAAAACGTGAGTTTGGAGAAGCGCTTCCTTTAGAGCAAGCTCTGTCCGATGAAGGATTTGAATTGAACTCGAACCGACGTGACTTTCTAAAGTATTTCGGTTTTAGTGTAACAGCAGTGGCACTCGCTTCTTGTTACAAAACTAATGTGCGCCATGCTGTGCCTTATTTGGTTAAACCAGAAGAGGTAACTCCAGGAGTTGCAAACTATTACCGCAGTACCTGCGGTGCTTGTACTGCCGGTTGTGGTGTTGAAGTAAAAGTTCGTGAAGGCCGACCCATAAAATTGGATGGTAGCCGCGATTCCGCCATTTCTAAAGGTGGATTGTGTGCCACTGGTCAAGCCAGTATCTTGTCGCTTTACGATACAGAAAGATTAGCGAATCCATTGATTAAAAATCAAGAGGTTCAAGATTGGTCTACCGTAGATGGCGAGATTAAATCTAAGTTAGCCGTTTTGAAAGCTACGGGTAAAAAGGTGGTGCTTTTGAGTAATACCGTAAATAGCCCATCAACTCTCCGCGCAATTGCTGCCTTTAAAGAGACCTATACCAATGTAGAACACATTAGCTATGATGCGGTTTCTTATAACGGTATCTTGAATGCAAACGAAAGCGATTTCGGTAAACGTGCGTTGCCACATTATAATTTCGCAAATGCCAAAGCAATAGTTTCATTCGGAGCGGATTTCTTAGGAACTTGGATTTCTCCTGTAGAATTTCAAGCGGATTATGGAAAAAACCGTCGTCCAGGAGTTGAGGGTGGAATGAGCGTGCATGTGCAGTTTGAAAGTACCTTATCTATGACCGGCACGAATGCGGATCATAGATTCCCAATGCAGTCTTCAAAAGAATTGGCCTATGTTGCAACTTTGTACAATTATATCGCAAAGGCAAAAGGGATTGCGCAAATTGCCGTTCCTAACAATTCAGAACTTGCTGGTAATTCTATAGAAAAAGCAGCCAAAATATTATTGAAAAATGCAGGTAAATCATTGGTGGTTTCAGGTAGTAACAATACCGAAGTTCAGCAATTGATCAATGCCGTGAATATGTTGCTCGACAATTACAACAGTACCATTGATATGGTGAATCATTCAAATCAGTATGCGGGTAATGATGCCGCAGTTCAAACTGCATTTGAAGGACTTAGCAAAGGAACGGTTGCAGGTGTGATTTTCTTTGGCAGCAATCCTGTGTTTAATCATAACAAAGAATGGGCTGCTGCAATTGCTAAAGCCAAGCTGTCGATTTCTTTTGCGTCTACAAAAGATGAGACTGCTGCTGTTTGTCAATACGTTGCCCCAGACAATCATTTCCTTGAAAGTTGGTCTGACGCAGAACCTGTAAAAGGGTTGGTGCATTTCACACAGCCTACTATTGCGCCTGTTTTCAATACGCGTCAAGCACAAGAATCTCTATTGAATTGGGCCGGTGCATTGCCAAATAACGAAATCGATCCTTTATCTGGCAAAGGCATCTTATCGCAAAAGTTAGAGGCTTCCTCATATTACTTATATGTTAAGAACTACTGGGATGGTATTTTAGGTGCGGAAGGTTTCCAAAAATCTTTGGAAATGGGTCTTGCAGAAACACCAAAAACAGAAGGTTTAGCTGTTTATACAGGTAACGTGGCTGGTTTAGCCTCCTCAATTACTAAAGCACAAGCTTCACAAGGAGTCGATTTGGTATTGTATCAATCAGTAGGTGTTCGCGACGGAGCTCAAGGCAATAACCCTTGGTTGTTTGAATTGCCAGATCCTGTAAGTAAAGTTTGTTGGGATAACTATGTTGCCCTTCCAAAACAAATTGCAGTAAAGTTAGGTATCGATAAAGATGCAACGGTAAATATTGAAGCTAATGGCGTAAAGTACGAAAACGTTCCTGCATTTGTTCAACCTGGACAAGCCAATAATACGGTTTCTTTAGCAGTAGGATTTGGTCGCACCCATGCGGGTAAAGTTGGAGGAAGCCTAGAAAAGGGTTTTGCTTCTATCGGTGTTAATGCATATCCATTTATGAGCACTACTCGTGAGGTGGTTATTGGAGATGTTAAAATAACAAAAGGAGCGGATAAATATGTTTTAGCTCAAACACAAACGCATCATAGTATTGAAGGACGGGATCTAGTACGTGAAAGTACATTCACTTCGTGGAAAAAGAACCCAAATTCAGGAAACGAAAAATCAGCTACACACATTTATACCATTTGGGAAAAAGCTGAATACCGCAAAGACGGTTCCCCTAACCATTTGTGGGGTATGGCAATCGACTTAAATGCATGTACAGGTTGTGGATCGTGTATCGTAAGTTGTTCTATCGAAAACAACGTTCCGGTAGTAGGTCGCGACGAGATAAGATTGCGTCGTGAAATGCACTGGATTCGTATCGATCGCTACTATTCGTTTGTAAATGAAAAACAAACAATGACGCGCGAAAACGATATCGCCGAAGCAGATGCCAATGATAAAGGTAACTATTCTCATTGGGAAAATGTGAGTGTTATCCATCAGCCAATGATGTGTCAACATTGTGCACAAGCCCCTTGCGAAACGGTTTGTCCGGTATTGGCGACTTCTCACTCTTCTGAAGGTCTCAATCAAATGACGTATAACCGTTGTATCGGAACTAAATATTGTGGTAATAACTGCCCTTATAAAGTTCGTCGCTTCAACTGGTTCAGATATAACGATAACGACAAGTTCGATTTCCATTTCAACAACCCATTGGGTAAAATGGTTATCAATCCAGACGTTACCGTACGTACCCGTGGTGTAATGGAGAAGTGCTCTTTCTGTGTACAACGTATACAAGAGGCCAAGTTGAAAGTAAAACGCGAAGGTGGTAATATGAAAAACGTACAAGTTGAAACAGCTTGTCAACGTGCATGTCCTTCCAACGCAATTGTTTTCGGAGATCTTCACAACCCCGATAGCGAAATCAGCAAATTACACAGAAATGAGCGTGCATTCAGCGTTTTGGATGAATTGAACGTTCAACCTTCTGTGAAGTATATGACAAAAATCCGTAATACTGAAACTATTTAACTCCCCAAGGAATGATACACGATTCAATTATTAGAGAAAGATTGGTAACAGGCGACAAAACTGCCGCCGATGTTACCCGCGATATTTCTCGTCCGATTTTGAACCAACCCTCCAGTGCATGGAAAATTGGTTTCACACTGTCTTTAGTATTCTTAGGAATCTTTGGTGTGAGCTTGTTTTGGACCGTTTGGACGGGGATAGGTGTGTGGAATATTAACAAATCTGTAATGTGGGGTTGGGATATTACCAACTTTGTATTTTGGGTGGGTATTGGTCACGCAGGAACATTGATTTCTGCGGTATTATTACTATTCCGTCAAAAATGGCGGATGAGTATTAACCGATCTGCAGAGGCAATGACGATTTTTGCCGTTGTTTGTGCTGCCATGTTCCCTGTTTTTCACATGGGACGTGTTTGGGTTGGATATTGGGCTTTGCCTTTGCCAAATGCTTTCGGTAGTTTATGGGTGAACTTCAACTCCCCTTTGTTGTGGGACGTATTTGCGATTTCTACCTATTTCACGGTTTCCTTATTGTTCTGGTATATAGGAATGATTCCAGATATCGCTACTATACGCGATAAAGTAAAAACTAAAACTGCGAAATATTGGTATAATTTCTTTTCAATGGGCTGGACAGGTAGCACCCGTTCATGGGCACGTTACGAATTGGTTTCGTTGATTTTGGCGGGTATTAGTACTCCTTTGGTACTTTCTGTACACACCATTGTATCTGCGGACTTTGCAACTTCGGTTATCCCAGGTTGGCATACAACAATTTTCCCTCCATACTTTGTTGCCGGTGCGATTTTCTCAGGCTTTGGTATGGTTGCAACACTGTTAGTTGTAGCACGTAAAGTGATGAACTATGAAAACTATATCACTATTGGACACTTGGAAGCGATGACAAAAATCATCATGGTAACGGGTACCTTAGTAGGTATAGCCTACTTAACAGAATTCTTCATTGCTTGGTATTCAGTTGTGGAATACGAGCAATATGCATTCATTAACAGAGCAACGGGACCCTATTGGTGGGCTTACTGGAGTATGATGAGCTGTAATTTGATTGCACCTCAGGTATTTTGGTTCAAATGGGCTCGAACCACTCCTTGGTTCATTTTCATCATGAGTATCGTAGTTAACGTGGGTATGTGGTTCGAACGTTTTGTAATCATTGTAACATCATTACACCGTGATTATTTGCCAAGTAGCTGGGTTATGTACTCTGGTTCATTAACAGAAGTAGGCTTATTTTTAGGAACCTTTGGTATCTTCTTTACCTGTTTCTTCTTATTCGCTAAGTTCTTACCAGTAATTAATATGTCTGAAGTAAAAACCATCCTTCGCAATCGCGAGTAATATTAAAGATTATGGGATTAGTAGATAAAAATTTAAGTTTAAGAAATAGAGGTAAAATGCTTGTTGGTGTTTGGGAAGACGAAGATGCTCTTTTGTCTGCCAGCCAAGCCATAATGGATAAAGGCATTCATATTCACGACGTATTTACACCTTACCCTGTTCACGGTCTTGACCGAATTATCGGAGTAAAACGTAGCCGTTTAGCCCGTGTTGCATTTTTATGCGGATTAACCGGTCTTTCATTAATGTTCCTTATGATTTGGTACATGTATGTAAAAGATTGGCCTGTAAACGTAGGTAACAAACCCGTTCGTTTTTCCCCATCATGGATTCCTGTAATGTTTGAAGGTACTATTTTGTGCACAGCTTACGGTATGGGTATATTCTTCTTCTTGAGAAGTCGCATGTTACATGGTATCAAAAATGATCTTTTAGACGAGCGTCAAACAGACGATCGTATGATAATGACCATTGAAACCTGCGAAGGTATGGATGAACAAGGTTTGATTAATTTGATGAAAGAAAAGGGTGCAGTAGAAACCCGTGAGTTCCACAATGGTGTTCAAACCGTAATTTAACAATAAGCAATGACGAATAAACTTAATATCGTAATGGCTTCCCTTGCTGTTTTAGTTGCCTCATCAGGTTGTGTAAGCCGAGGTAATGATACCGGTTGGGAGTATGCCCCCGACATGTATTATTCAAAAGGGTATGAGCCGTATAATCAGGCTGATTCCTTCACCTTGAATCCACATGGCATGAGTATGCGTGAACCCGTTGCCGGTTCTATCGCATTAGGTAAATCTGCTCATATCTATAGCCTGAGTAATACAGGTGAGGGTTATGAAGCTTCTGCTACTCAAGTTATAGCGCCTGCTGGAATAGACCAAATTGATACGCGCGGTAAATATCTGTACAACATCTATTGTGCGGCTTGCCACGGTGTTGAAGGTAATAACGACGGTAAGGTATTTCAACGTGTTGCTACTTTGAAACCAGCTTGGAAAGGATACTCGGATGAGTATATCAAGAACCTAGAAGAAGGTAAAATCTATCACACTTTAACGTACGGAAAGAATAATATGGGAAGCCATGCCTCAGTGTTGGAACCCACCGACCGTTGGAGAGTAGTGAAATATGTTAAACTATTAAGCGGCGCAGCTTCTGTAAGTACCCCTACTTCAGATTCAACTGCAGTTGCTTCTAATACCATGTCAAACTAATTCCTAACAACTAAAATAATGGGACACGGACATCACATTGAAATAAAACAAGAAACGTTTACAATGCCCGCCAAAGCGAAGACCTTTACCTTAATACTTATGGTATTGGGAATCTTGCTTGCCGGTATTGGAATCGCTACTATGGATAGGTCAGGAACTGGGCACAATACAGAACATTCTGATGTGGCTGCAGCTACTACCCATCATGATTCTCATGATGCACATGCGGCCGAAGGCCATGACGCACATGCTGATAAAGCTCACGAAGGACATGCGGCAGATGCAAGTCATGCTGAACATACCAACGTAGAAACCGAAGATTTCGGTCCACGTATCGAATACCATGCACAAGATAAACCATGGACCACCAAAATCTGGTCTAATTTATTGGTTGCTGGTTATTTCTTTACCATGATCTCTTTGTGCGCGCTTTTCTGGTACGCTATACAATATGCGGCAAACGCAGGTTGGTCTGTAGCGATCAAGAGAGTTCCTGAAGCGATGTTAACCTTTATACCTGTTGCATTCGTTGTTGTGCTTATTGCTTTATTCTTTGGTAAAGATAATATTTATCACTGGGCACACTACGAACACCTTAATTTGAAACCAGGGGATATCGGATATGACAGAGTTCTTGACGGCAAGTCAGGATTCTTGAACACCAAAATGCTCTTTATTTTCCCAACTGTTTTAATTATTTTATGGTATTTCTTGGGAAGTAAATTGCGCAGCCTTTCTTTGCAAGAAGATAACGCCACCAAAGGAGATACCAGCTTCTTTAAGAAATCGATTCGTTTTAGTGCCGCATTCTTGGTAACTTTCGGATTCTTGATTTCAATTTTAGCTTGGTTATTTATGATGAGTGTGGATGCACATTGGTATTCTACCATTTTTGGAGTTTACAATTTTGCAACACATTGGGTGAGTAGCATTGCATTTATTGCCGTGTTTGTTATCTATCTAAAATCGCAGGGACACTTGGGTTTGGTTACCAAAGAACACCAACACGATTTAGGTAAATTTATGTTCGCCTTCACCGTATTCTGGGCGTATATTTGGTTATTCCAATACCTTCTTATATGGTATGCACACATTCCCGAAGAGATGATGTACTACCAAATCCGTTATGAAAACTACAAGTCGTTCTTCTTGGGCAACTTTATCCTGAACTTTGCAGTGCCTTTCTTGTTCTTGTTAATGAGAAGTGCAAAAAGAAGTAATTGGTTATTCCCTGTGATTGGTTCGATTATGATTGTAGGACATTACTTCGATGTGTGGTTTATGGTTATGCCAGGAATCTTTGGCCCAGGTGCTCATATCGGTATGTTTGACATCGGAGTTTTCTTGTTTTTCCTAGGATTATTTGTATTCTGGACGCTAAACCAATTGCAAAAAAGAGGTTTGGTAGCTATGAATCACCCATTCCTAGAGGAATCCATTTATCACGATACTGGAGTTTAATTTTTTAACACGCAATTTAAGAAGGCCGGCTTTTGAAGTCGGCCTTTTTTCATTTAAACAACTGCGTCCTAGATGGGTTAATTGTATTTTAAACTCAAACCAAATTGGCATTCAAGCTTAAAATATTTTATTGCATTCAGCTAAGATAATTCCCAAATAAAGATTGGATTTGCATGTTACTCAATCTCCAAAATATCGAACTTCGGAAATTAAGACTGTACATTTTAAAGATAAACGTATATGCAATAAATGAGCTCCGTGTTTAATTGGATTCGAATAATTGGAATTACGACTCTGAAATTATTGTATGAATTGCCTTGTTCATGGCTAAAGCATCTTCCTTTGAATTGCTGAGTTGGGGGGTAATCCGTACCCCATTAATAATGGGATGATTGATGGCCACGGTAAATATCTTGAATCGATCTTTCAAAATCTTTGAAATCGAATCCGGAGTCATTCCTTTTATACAAAATGTACTAATAGCTCCTTGGTGGTTCGATTTAAGTGGATGTAAAAAATCGATTTTGGGCGATTGGGTTAAATCTGCCGCCAAAGCCCCTGAAAGTTCCAGTTGAAATCCCGTATTCTTAGAAAATTGAGACATGGCATTTTGATTGCCCTGCCAAGTGTACTTCAAATATCGCAATCGATTTAAACGATTCATTAACCCTATTTTCAAATTGAACGCTATGGCTTTTTCTAAAGCAAGAATACTTTGAATTGGGCGGGTTCCCTGATGTTCGAATTTTCGAATATCATCAGTGGATTTAGAAATATCACCCATAAGCGGCCAAATTTTAGGTATCCAATTTTCGCGCATATATAAACAACCCAATCCCAAGGGATTACCGGTCCATTTATGCAAACTGCATCCAATTATGTCCGCAGGAATTTCTCCTATTTTTTCTGGGAAATGAGAAACGGCATGTGCGGCATCTACAACTATACAAATATTGGAATTAATGTCCCGAATCTTTTCTATTAAGCGCAGAAGTGGCAGTCCTTGTCCATTCAGATTTACTGGATGTGTGAGATGAATCATTCGCGTTTTGGGGGTTATTAAACGCGTATAACTGTTCATAACCGTTGATTCGAAATGTTCAGAATCTGTTATAGGTATATTGGCAATTTTAATCCGAATTGCAAAACGTTTTACACATTGTTCAAATGCTTCAACCATGGAGCCATAATCCTGATTACCTATAATAACTTCGTCGTCGGGTGTCCATGGGAATCCCATAATCGCAATATTGAGGCTTTCAGTGGTGTTGCGTGTAAAAGCAATTGTAGAGGCCTTGCAATTTTGGTAAGACGCAAAAATATCGCGGATAGATTCTATACGTGCCTCTTGTTCCAAACGCATAAATATGCTGTGTTTGCTATTGATTTCTTTTTCCATTTGTTGATGGTAAGCAAGAACGGGCAGCGCTTGATGACTGAAATAGCCATTTTCCAAATTTATAATCGTGGATTCCCGAGGATAATACGCACCTATTTTCTCCCATGCAGCTTCATCACTTGGGTCTAAAACCTTATTGGAATAATCCCATGTTATTTCATTTTGCTCTTCATTGTTGTAAGGATTGCCTAAAGAAATTCCAGAGATACTACCAATTCCTATTGAAAGGCTTGTGTTTTTTATAAATAATCGTCTATTCATTTTTCGCGATAAATACAATATACAAAGTTTTTTCAACATTAATAAAGCCGAAGTAAGATCCATGTACTTCCATAAAAATGAGTAATTTTGCCGCAAATGGAAATTTCAACAAAATACAATCCTTCCGACATAGAAAATAAATGGTATTCTTATTGGTTGGAAAACGGTTTCTTTAAATCTACGCCCGACGAAAGAGAACCCTATACGGTAGTAATTCCTCCGCCAAATGTTACAGGAGTATTGCACATGGGACATATGTTGAATAATACCATTCAGGATGTTTTGGTTCGAAAAGCCCGTATGGAAGGCAAAAATGCATGTTGGGTTCCAGGTACCGACCACGCAAGTATTGCTACCGAAGCGAAAGTGGTGAATCTTCTGAAGTCACAAGGAATCGAAAAAAGTGATCTTTCCCGTGAGGATTTCCTTAAGCATGCATGGGAGTGGAAAGAAAAATATGGGGGTATTATTCTTGAACAGTTAAAAAAACTGGGAGCAAGCTGTGATTGGGACCGCACGCGATTTACCATGGAGCCTAAATTAAGCGATGCCGTTCAAGACGTTTTTATCGACCTCTATAATAAGGGCTTAATTTACCGCGGAACACGAATGGTCAATTGGGATCCCCAAGGAAAAACAACCCTATCCGATGAAGAGGTAATATTCAAGGAATTGAAAGACTCTTTATATTACATCAAATATGAAGGTGTTGATTTTGAAGGATTTTTAGAAGTGGCAACCGCCCGACCTGAAACCATTGCGGGTGACGTAGCGGTTTGTGTAAATCCTGACGACGTTCGATACAAACATTTAATCGGAAAACAGGTTCTTGTACCGCTGGTTAATCGCAAAGTAACGATAATTTCAGATTCCTATATTGATATTGAATTTGGTACCGGTGTTTTAAAAGTAACGCCCGCTCACGATATCCACGATTACGAAATTGGTTTGAAATATAATTTGCCAGTAATCGATACCTTGAATGAGGATGGCAGTATTTCTGATGCCGGCGAATTATTTATAGGAATGGACCGTTTTGATGCGCGGAAAGAATGGGTTAAAGCCTTAAATGATAAAGGTTTATTGATAAAAACAGAAGATTATACGCATAATGTGGGGTGTAGCGAACGTACAGATGCAGTGGTAGAGCCTCGCATCAGTACGCAGTGGTTTCTTAACATGAAGGCCTTTATGGAAAAGAATCCCCAAGTACTAGATGCGGTAATGAACGATGAAATAAAATTCTTCCCAGAAAAGTTGAAAAATACCTACCGCCATTGGATTGAAAATATTCGCGATTGGAATATTTCCCGCCAATTGTGGTGGGGGCATCGCATTCCTGCATTTTATGCTCCCGACGGCACATTCACGGTTGCTAAAGACATAGATGAGGCCGTTTTACAATTCCAAAAACAAGGAAAAGAAGTACTTGCCCATGATATTCGGCAAGATGACGATGTCTTGGATACGTGGTTCAGCAGTTGGCTGTGGCCCATTTCCGTTTTTGATGGTTTCGAAAATGAAGAGGAAGTTGCGTATTATTATCCCACAAACGATTTGGTAACAGCCCCTGAAATCATGTTCTTTTGGGTAGCTCGTATGATTATGGCGGGTTACGAATATCGCGGTGAAATGCCCTTTAAGAATGTGTATTATACGGGTATTGTGCGGGATAAATTGCGACGTAAAATGTCTAAAAGCTTAGGAAATAGTCCCGATCCTTTGGATTTAATAGCATCGCATGGTGCGGATTCCGTTCGTTTGGGTATGCTTTTATGTGCTCCGGCGGGCAATGATATTTTATTTGATGAATCTCAAATTGAGCAGGGGCGGAATTTCTGCAATAAAATTTGGAATGCTTTCCGATTAATTAAATCCTGGGAATCTGAAACATCAGAACTACGTCCATACGAATCAGAAACCATTAATTGGTTCACCGCGCGTGCCTCTGAAGTATTGCAAGCAAACGAACTTCATTTTAAAGAATTTAGACTTTCTAATGCGCTGATGAACTTATACAAATTGATTTGGGATGATTTTTGCAGCACGTATTTAGAAGGGGTAAAACCTGCCTATGGCGAAAAAATTTCAGAAGCTGCACGTATCGCCTCACGTGAATTTATGGACTTACTTATGAGGGCCATTCATCCCATAATGCCCTTTATTTCTGAGGAAATTCATCAAAACTTAGCGCTTGATTCCAAGGCATGTGTCGTGTCGGAATATCCGAATTTGGTTTCATCGCACAAAGGCGATCTAGATTTGGTTTTAAATGCCATCACAGAGTTACGTGGATTGAGAGCTCAACATCAATTATCGCCCAAAATAACCTTATCGGTTTGGCTTAAAAATACAGAAATAGATTTTGTTCCTTTCCAGAATATGGTGGCAAAATTGGCAAATGTAATTTGGCAAGATTCTGAAAAAGAAGAGGGTAATTTCATCATGATACCCCTTAAATCTATGGAAATGTGGGTGAAATTAGAAATCGAAATCAATAAAGAAGAAGAAATCTCGAAAATCGAAAAAGAGTTAGAACATCTTAATGGATTCCTAATTAGCATTCAAAAAAAGCTCGAAAATGAAAAGTTTATGAGCCATGCAAAACCAGATGTAATTGAAAAGGAATTGCAGAAAAAAGCGGATGCAGAAACTAAAATCAAAAACTTGAGTCAACAAAAGCAACAATTATCAGCATAAAAAAAAGAGCGGTATTATCCGCTCTTTTTTTTGATTAAATAGTTGCGATAACTTATTTCTGGGTAATCAAATGGGCATTATGATAATTGCCTACGGCGTTTCCTAGGTTCTTACCGTATTCCATGCCTTCTCGGAAATGTATGCCGCCGTATATACGACTCATACAGGCTTCATCGCTGGCTTCTCTGAAATTCTTAAATCTTCGCGTACCTAAACCAAATTCAAATTCCGTTGAATCTGTGAATGCATAGTTTCCAAACATGTGGGTTAATACCGTTGCGGCGGCTGATGATACCACACTATGTGCAGATGGGTATTCGGGAAAAGCAGGTGTTTCTATTATTGGTAACCAAGAAGAATCAATGTGCCTTTGGATCACCGTTACCGGACGAATATACTCATAGCTGTATTTGGCATCCCAAACTGCAATAAATCCATCGAACATTACCGATGAAATTCTTAACATGCCTTGAGCAGATTGAAAAAGATTGTAATTGTTTTCACGGGCAACGGTGGAAAACATTGAAAGCCAATGTCCAGCGGGAGAAACTTTTAATACCTTTATAGTTGCATGTCCGTAATGAAAGGTACTACTCGGATTATCATCCCAATAGCGGGCAGTGGCTATTTTAAAGGAATCGGTTTGTTTTACATGGTTATAGATCTCCAACATTAATTCCTTAAATGCGGGATTTTTCCCACCCTTGTAGGGAGTCGGTTTGGGCAAACTGTCAAAAAATTGATGGGCTGTTTTTATGAATGAAGGCCGCACTTTTTTCCATTGTGGCTCTACCGCTTGCATGTATTCTTTAGGGGTGGGTTGCCAAAATTCATCGGAATTTTTTGCGAGATACAAATCGGTACCTCTAATTTGAGCAAAAGTATCGGTACTTGCCCATTTAATTATAGCGGCGCTAACGGAATCTCCCCATGCAATGCTGTGTTCAAATACGGCAGCGGATAATTTAGATTGGTAGAAATTAATTTTGCGGTTATAGAAGGCCGAGATAGAATCTTCTTTGTAGACCATATCTCTTGCAGTTTTTGTATAGGCTTCTAAAGCAGCCAGGTCTAAACAGATTCCTTTAGATGTGTCGATGCTAGGCATATACTTAAAATGATTGAATTGGCCAACGGTACTTACCAAGTTGGACTTAAAAGGGCGAATGGCTTCGTAGGCCGCCACACAAGAATAAAAATATCGGCGTGAAGCTACTGGAGGTGTAACACCATCAAGTACAACTGCATTTTGAATGGCTAGATTACATTCAGAGAGTATATCGTGATTGAAAATCGTTTTTTCATTTGAACGATCGGAACTGCAACTTGCCAGTAATATGCAAATAAGGCCTGAGGTAATAGGGTAGATGTATTTCATAATGGAGTCTCAAATATATAAAAAAGAAAAGCCGCTATGCATAACATAGCGGCAAAATGTCTTGTTTAGAATCACTATTATTTATCCTCTAGGATAATACCGGATTCATTCTTATAGGGACTAGCAACCTTAGCGTACTCTTTCAAACGTTTGATGTTCTGAACGCGTACGGTAGATTTGGAACGGTTTTTAGCTTCTTTTCTTTTTAATCTAGTTACTGCCATGGCTCAATTATTTCTGCAAATATAACACATTCTACATTTTTTCAAAAAGAAATTTTGACATTTCCAAAGGTTTCCTTTCCAGGGTATTGAAAAAACACTTCATTGACATTTTTGTCAACGGTAACATGAGGCGACATACTGCTCATATAACCGCCGCCCTGATATATGGAAAGTTTGCGCTTTTGTCCATTTTGTAATTTTGCAAAAGCAGAAATAGCCGCGCTAGGAATAGCAATACGCTTGGTTTTTCCAACTAAATTGAAAGCAAGGGTCTTGGCATTGTTTTGGGTGCAAATTACCCGTGTTTGAGTCCCAAATTGGGCAAGGGCCATACCACGGCCATCTCCCGGAATATGAAAGCCCGATTGCAACCCATTTTCAAATCGGAAACCTTTGCCTTTTAAATTAATCAAAACACAGCCATTGTGAGCATCATCAGGACCATGTTGATCTCTGGTATAACGATTATTTCCAATAGCCAAAAGATCTAAATAACCATCTTGATTAACATCGATACTTTGCATGCCCGTGATTGGACCTCTTTGTGCTTCAAAAGGTAGGGGTGTAACTGCGAATACACCGCCATTATTGATTAATAATAAATGTCTAAATTCATTGGAAAACATTTGGTTTTCTTTGAGCTTTTCACCAAAAATATCTACCATGGTTTGTCCGGCAAATGACGAATAGGTGGTATACTTTTTACCCATATACTTTGGAATTACTTGGGCCATTTCATCTAAAGAATACAAGGGGAATTGTTCGTTTTTATGGGTATAACTCATAAAGAAATCGCTTCGTCCATTTCCATCAAAATCGGTCCAATACACAAAAACGGGTTCGTTTTTATTGGCTTTGATAAAACTATTCTCTCCTTTATTGGAAACGACATAATCCATATCTCCATCGTTATCCATATCAAACTGACAAATGCTGTTGAACCACCCAGAATAAGCAAAGGTTTCGGTTTCTTTAGATGCGAATTCAAATTTGCCCTTTATATTTTTCATAAAAATAATGGGGGTGTATTCTCCTACAAGCATTAAGTCGGGTTGATTGTCGTTGTTGTAATCTGTAAAAACCGCCTCACAAATCATTCCCGGCATCACCAAGGCTGGGGCATCTTCTTGGGTAACATCCTTGAAGGTACCTTTTTCATTTTTGAGTAAATAACTGCGTACGCCAATATTTGGATAATTGCCAGGTAAACAACGTCCACTTACAAATAGATCTACATCGCCATCTTGATCGTAATCTGCCGATGTAACACTGGTACTGCTGGTAATTACATTGGGTAATCTTTGAGTAGCATCGCTAAAAACTCCCAAACCATTGTTCAAATACAAGCGATGGCGGTATAAGGCATTGGGCCAAGATAATTCGGCACCTCCAATAGCGACGTATAAGTCTAAATCACCATCCTGATCGGCATCAAAAAAACAAGATGCCGTAATATCTGCTTTTATTTCTCTCCATAATTGTGAAGGACCTAATTTATATCCCCCCAAAGAAGTTCCTAAAAACAAGGAAGCTTTTCCCGTGCCATCTCCAATAAAGATATCTTCAAAACCATCTTTGTTTACATCACCGCTACTGATTCCAGGACCTAACATGGTTAACCTGTGTGGCAATAGGGGTTCGCGTTTAAAATCTGGAGTCTCAACTTCGCTATGGGTGAAGGGTAGGAGGTTTTCTGATTTTTGGAAATAGCTCGAATGAGTAGTTGCAAGGATTTTCTTTAAATCAGCTTGCCATTTAACGCTTTCAAAATCAAGTAAATACGTCTTGTCAATACCATCAAAATTCAATAATCCATACTTCCCATCCAAGGTTTGAATAATCATTTCCGGAACTTTGGTTTCTTTACCCAAACCAATATGGAATATGGGCTCAGATGCACTCAAATATCCTCGGTGACTGAAATTCTGAAACAATCTAAAGGCTCCGTTTGGTGACTTAACCCAAATTTTGACCCCTTCATTGGTTTGATTTTTTTCCGGTTTGAATTTGATATTAATAAAATGATTTTCCGAACCTCTGTTTTTGTAAACCAAAGCGGATTCCCCTTGATTACAAACAATTAAATCCATTTGTCCGTCGCCATCTAAATCGCCAATGGCGGCACCTGAACTTAATGTAGCATCTTCTAAGCCCCATTCTGAGGCGCGATTTTTCATGCCATTTTCGGTACCTTCAAATAAGAAATTTTGCAATTTTTCAAATGGCAATAATTTCAGAACGTCTTCATGATTAATTTTGCCACTTTTGCTTTGTTCGATTCGATTTTGATACATGATAAAGTCCAAATCGGTAACATCTCGGTAATACCCATTGCTTACGAAAAGGTCTTGTCTCGTATCGTTATTAAAATCACAAAATAAAGCAGACCAACTCCAATCGGTTTTTGCTACATTATACAAGAAACCTAAATCTGAAAAAGTGCCATTACCTTGATTTATTTGCAGGTTGTTATGCATGAATTGCGGTCCGTACCCGTTGCGTTTACTCACGCGCACATAATCGTAATCTTTAGATCCCAAAAGGCGCATATACCGATTTGGGTTGTCGGGTAACATATCTAAGGTAATGAAATCTAGATGGCCGTCATTATTAATATCGGCAGCATCCGAGCCCATAGAATTGATACTGCTATGTTGCAATCTTTGATAACATTCATCCTTGAACGTGCCATTTCCTTGGTTGATATAAAAATAGTCGGGTACATGGTAATCGTTACACACGTACAAATCGATCAAACCGTCATTATTGAAATCTCCAGGAGTAACACTCAAACAATAACCGCCTGCGAGCATTCCTGCTTTTTCGGTTATATCTATAAATTTGCTGCCTGTGTTTTCGTAAAAATGCTGCGCGGAATTGGTGGACATTTTTAATGTTTTTGAGAAGGGAATATTGATATCTGAAAAATAATCCAAAGCATGATTTCCCAAATACATATCTAAATCCCCATCATTATCAAAATCGATAAAAGCAGCACATGAACTGTTACCTTCATTGTCAACCCCCCATTCAGAAGCGCTTTCTTTGAAAGTTCCATTTTTCAAATTAATGAAAAGCTTATTTTTCTTTTTATTTGGATCTTTACTTGGACCACTTGCACACACGTAAATATCTATCCAACCATCTTGATTTACATCCACCATACTCACGCCTGTCATCCAGTTTTCTGTTCCTACACCTGCTTTCGTGGTTATATCTTCAAATTTAAATCCGCCTTTATTCAGATAAAGTTTAGAACTGGTAGCATTTCCTGCAAAATACACATCGTTTAAACCGTCGTTATTGATATCTCCAATTCCAACACCCGCGCCATTGAAAAAATAGTGGTAGGTAAACTGATTCAAGGTATCGCTTTCGGGAATAATATTATTGAAGTCAATGCCTGTAAATTCGGGAGCTAATTTCTCAAACAACGCGTCTGCGTTGTCTAACTTTAATTGATCATCGGAGCTACATTGGCTAAAACCGATGCCCAAAGCTAAAGTTACAAGAGAAAGCTTTAGGGTCCAAAATGTATTTTTCATATTAGTTGCGTCTAACTTGGTCGTATCTTAAAAAAACAAACAATAATAGCGTAAATCCCCATAATGAGCTTCCCCCAAAAGAAATAAAAGGAAGCGGAATTCCAATTACAGGCACTAATCCAATGGTCATTCCTATATTTATGAGCCAATGAAAAAAGAAAATACTGGCTGCACTAAAACCCAAGATCCGGCCATACGTGTCGGATTGACGTTCCGCAATTAACACCAATCGGATTAAAAAAAATAAATAAACCGTGAAAAAAAACAAAACCCCAATAAAACCCCATTCTTCGCCAATGGTACAAAAGATAAAATCCGTGTGTTGCTCGGGAACAAAGCCCATTTTCGTCTGTGAACCGTTCATGAAACCCCGACCATTCCATTGTCCGGCACCGATTGCAATTTTAGATTGATCTAGATTGTAACCCATACCTCTTGGATCGGCTTTCAATCCTAAAACAATTTCAATTCTGTCTTTTTGATAATCCTTAAATACTTTATTATATGTCCAGCCAATTACGGTACTAAATACCATGCTTATAACGACCACAAATGCAATAGCCCATAATATTTGATTCATTTTACGGAAGAAATATGCAATTACCAATCCCAAACTGATAAAAATGCCGTAAAGCCAAACTAAGGAGATTTCATAGCTATTTAAATAAATAGAAATGATGGCTAAAATTCCCAACCAAAGGGCACTCAAAAGGATAAAACCGGGCATTCCTTCCCGATATAAAACCAAATAAAAGGATAAAAAAACGAGTGCAGTTCCCGTATCGTTTTGTCCCAGTACAACAATTAATGGCAGGGTAATTATAGCAAGTGCAATAGAAATTGTTTTAAAACCTTTAAAACGCATCCCATATCCGCCTAAAAACTTGCCGAGAGCCATGGCGGTCGCTAATTTAGCAAATTCGGAGGGTTGGATTCCTACTCCTCCAAATCCAAACCAGGAATTGGCCCCTGCAATTTCCCGACCCATGAACAATACCGCAATATTTAACAATATGACGAATCCATAGGCATAATACGATAGATAATTGATAAACACGACGTTCGTATAAGAAACCACGATTATG
>JAULUW010000093.1:0-11102 GCA_032111345.1 Bacteroidia bacterium | reverse complement strand
ATCAATCTGTAATTTTTGTTTGGAAGCATGGGGTTCAATCCAATTCATGGCTTTCAATATATCCTCAAAGTCTTCGATTAATTCCGCTACTTGCCTTTTAATTAGAGCATTGCAACCCGAATTATGACCTTGAGCGGGATTTCCGGGAAAGGCGAAAACATCCCGGTCATAACTGCGGGCAATTTGTGCGGTAGACATGCTGCCGCCAATGAGTTTGCTTTCGACCACCACGACCGCATCACTGAGTCCTGCAATAATGCGATTTCGGCGAGGGAATAAATCTGGATGCAAATTGGAGAACAAGGGCATTTCGCTTAGAATACCCCCTTTCGTTTGCATTTCAATACTGGTATTTAAATGGGCTTTGGGATACATTTGTTCCAATCCATGAGCCAAAACCCCAATCGTAGAAATTCCTGCTTTTAAGGCATGCCGGTGAGCTGAAATATCCACTCCATAAGCCAAGCCACTAATGATTTGAATACCGTAAGCTTGTGATGACTCAATGAGTTTTTGCGTTAAAAACAAACTATGTGCACTGGGCTTTCGGGTGCCCACTATGGCCAATGTGCGGGAGGGGTTTAAATCGGCATTGCCCTTGAAATATAGAAAAATGGGGGCATCGATTATTTGTTTCAAGCGCAAAGGGTAACGCGATTCATAAAACGGAATGATGCTGATGTTGTTTGTTTCTAAAAAGACGAGCTCGCGTTCAATATCACTGCCGTACAAAGACTTTCCACGTAAACATTGATCAATTTGCGTTTCATTCCAGCCGCAATGTTGGGCTAAATCAATGCCTTTTTGATTGAAAACAGCCGCAACTGAGCCGAAGGTATTTATGGCGTTTTTAGCATGTATAGGACCAATGCCTTTGCAACGTGCGAGTAGTAAAAGGGCGAAATATTCGTTCATGGGAGAATTTGTACTCCCAAATTTACTAATCGTTAAGCTTAAGAACCGCCATGAAGGCACTTTGTGGAATATCGACATTTCCCACCGAGCGCATGCGTTTTTTACCCGCTTTTTGCTTTTCTAAAAGCTTGCGTTTTCGAGAGATGTCACCACCGTAACACTTGGCAGTCACGTCTTTACGTAATGCGGAGATGGTTTCACGCGCAATAATTTTAGCCCCCACACCTGCTTGAATCGCGATTTCAAATTGCTGTTTGGGAATCAATTCTTTGAGTTTTTTGCAAATCTTTTTCCCTAAATCGAATGCATTGTCGCGGTGAATGATCGCACTTAAAGCATCTACTTGGTTTCCGTTGAGCAAAATATCCATTTTTACCAAATGCGATTCTTTAAATCCAATTGGCGAATAATCGAAACTTGCGTATCCCTTAGAAATGGTTTTCAAGCGGTCGTAAAAGTCGAAAACAATTTCTGCCAAGGGCAATTCAAAACTGAGTTCAACCCGGTCTGCCGTTAAGTACACCTGATTCTTGAGAATTCCTCGTTTATCTAAGCAAAGACTCATAACAGGACCCACCCAATCGGACTTCGTAATGATAGAAGCGCTGATATAAGGCTCTTCTACCATTTTAATTTTATCGGGGGATGGTAAATCACTTGGATTGTTAACCGGCAAGACTTCGCCTTTGGTGGTATAGGCAATATAACTAACGTTAGGAACGGTGGTGATTACAGTCATATTGAATTCACGTTCCAATCGTTCCTGAATGATCTCCAAATGCAACATTCCTAAGAAGCCACAACGAAATCCAAATCCCAAAGCTGCAGAACTCTCTGGTTCGAAAACAATACTGGCATCGTTTAATTGCAATTTGCCCATAGCATCGCGCAATTCTTCGTAATCTTCGGTATCTACAGGATATAAACCAGCAAATACCATGGGTTTTACATCTTCAAAACCTTGAATGGATTTATCTGCGGGTACTTCAAAGTCGGTAATTGTATCACCAACTTTTACTTCTTTGGCATCTTTAATCCCTGAAATTATATATCCCACATCACCGGCTCGAACGACATCGCGTGGAGTAGGGGTCAATTTCAATACACCAATTTCATCGGCATGATAGTCCATACCGGTATTCATGAATTTTACATGTTGACCTTTGCGAATTTCACCGTCGAATACACGGAAATAGGCAATAATTCCCCGAAAAGAATTGAATACGGAATCAAAAATCAAGGCTTTTGCCGGAGCATTGGGTGCACCTTTAGGAGCAGGAACTCTTTCTATAATGGCCCGTAAAATATCGAAAACACCTATACCTGTTTTCCCGCTTGCTGGGATGATAGAATCTCTGTCGCAACCCAATAAATCAACGATTTCGTCTTTCACCTCCTCGGGCATGGCGCCGGGAAGGTCAATTTTATTCAATACGGGAATGATTTCCAAGCCGTGTTCCAAAGCCATAAACAAATTACTGATGGTTTGGGCTTCAATACCTTGTGCCGAATCTACGATGAGCAGAGCTCCTTCGCAAGCGGCAATTGAACGGCTGACTTCATAGCTAAAATCTACGTGACCCGGGGTATCGATCAAGTTTAAAACATACTTTTCTCCATCGAGTTCGTAATCCATTTGAATGGCGTGACTCTTGATGGTAATTCCGCGCTCGCGCTCCAAGTCCATATCGTCGAGAAGTTGGGCCTGCATTTGTCGTTTATCGATTGTTTTGGTGTATTCCAACAGTCGATCGGCAAGTGTGCTTTTCCCGTGGTCAATATGAGCGATGATGCAAAAATTGCGGATGTTTTTCATACGTATTAAAGTGGGGCAAATATAGTATAATTAACCGCCCTTTGCGTCAATATCAATCCCACAATGTCCAGGTACAAATGGAATTGTTGAATCTCCGATAGTAAATGTTTAAACGCCGAGAATTTCCTGTTTTAAAATAGCCCCTTAAAATACCGTTTTCGGCGTCCTCAAACCGGTCTATGTGCATGTCCTCTCGGAAGTCTACCACGCCCTTTCCATAGGCTTTAAACATAGATTCTTTGGCAGACCAAATGGCCAATAATAGGCGGGTTTTAGTACCCGAATCGGTATAGCTTAATTCTTCGGGATTGCAGTATTTATGGGCAACGCGCTGCAATTGAGGCCTTAAGGTTTCAATATCCACACCCATGGGAAAATGGGGATTTTCCCCCCAAAATAAATGCGTTTGGGAATGGCTGTAATTAAAATGCGGGTGGCCATCACCAAAATGAGGCTTCCCGTGTACATCTTTTTGAAGGGTTTTTAGGGGATGCCTATCCTTTAAAAATTCGCTTAAAGCCGCTTTTTCCAAGTCGCGGCCTCTGGGTATTGAGGTCCCGAAGTTGTAATTTTGTGTGTAGGCTTTAAGGGGTAAAACGAATAGTTGTACCTCCTCGGGTTCTTTCCACGCTTCGACCATAGACATATGTCAAAATTAACCATTTCCCACCAAAGAGAATTTAAAGGACATAAACAATCGGTGTATTGTGTAATTTCCGATGGGAGAGAAGGATTTTTTACGGCAGGTTCGGATGGATTTATTGTAAGATGGATGGATCCCAACTCGGATGACGGGGTGGTTTTTGCCCGCGTTCCGGAAGCGGTTTTTTGCTTGTTTTACGATGCTGTTGCCGATTTGGTGCTTGCCGGTGGTCAGTATGGCAATTTGTATATCCTCAAGAAAAACCAATCGCCGAAAATTGTGAAACTCCATCAAGGTTCAATTTTTTGGATCGGATTCGGTCCTAACGGTTATATCAGTTGTTCGGAAAAGGGAGAAGTGGCCGTTTGGGATTCCCATGGAAAGGTGAAAAAGCATATTGTACTTTCACATAAATCACTTCGTTGGGGCCTAAAAGTGGGTGAAAATTGGTGGTTTACAGGCAGTGAAGGACGTATTTGGGAATTAACAGCCGAACTGGAAATTCGCGCTTCTCATTTACTCGGTTCTATGAGTTGGTTTAAAATGATTCACACCGAAAAATGGGTTTTTGCCGCAGGGCGCGACGCAAAATTACACCGTTGGAATCGATTGTTTATCGACCACAACAGTATCGATGCCCATTGGTATTCGATTCATGCTTTATCGATGTCACCAGATGAACGTTTCCTTGCAACGGGCAGCATGGATAAAAGTTTTCGAATTTGGGATTTGCATGCTTGGAAACCCCTTGCATCCGTGCTTTCAACCGAGCCTTTTGGGCACAAAAGTTCGGTAAATGAGATCTTATGGTTACGCAACGAAACGCTGATTACCGTTTCCGACGACGCCACGGTGCGATCTTGGAAATTGGAGTTTTCGAATTAAGTCCACCCTTACAGCAGCAGCGTTTTACGTGATAAACGCTAATTTTTGCGTTTCATCTTGAAAGATGTCTAATCTCTAAAGGTGTTGGAAACTTCCCTCCCCAAAATAATTTGCAAAGGTTGTACCTTTGAACTATGAACGGGATGCGCATGGCCTTTTTAGTTTTTTTTTCGTGGGGAAGCTTTGTTTGCGCGCAAACTAATGTGCCGGTTCGTGACAATAGTGACACCGCAGCTAAAAAGCAAACGGATGTGGAATCTTTTGAAGAACGCAAGCTCATTGGTGGGCGCTATATTTTCATGCAATCTGGATTCCCCGTAGAGAAAAAAACGCTACAATATCAAAATTTAAACGGGGTTTTAAACGATATACAATATGGCATTTTAGATAATTTCTCAGTTGCCGCGGGCGTCGTTTTGCCCTTTTATACCTATATCTCTCCCCAATACACCATGGAAGTGGCGCCGCTACAGCGCATGGTTATTGGGAACGTAATGAGTACCAGTGTGTTTCTTAATGATGATGCCGCTTTTCGGGCAAATATGCTTTATGCGGGATATACCTATGGAACCTCCGACAATCACGCTACTGTTGCTTTGGGTTGGTTGAGTACCAATTTGCTTCCTTCCAGTAATTTATTTCTGCAATTAGGGGGTTGTAAGAAATTGACAAAAGGTATTTATGTAATGGGTGAATTTTGGTATTCGAACGGATATCAAAACAAAAGTGGGGTTTCTAAATGGATGTTAGACGGCTCGGGCAAACCGATACTCGCAGATCCCAGCAATCCCTTGGGAAGTCCCATCAAGCTCAAATATGTGGATGAATTAATAGAACGACATACTTTATACGCAAACCTACAATTGAGACTTATAAGTACTAAAAACAGCAACAAAAGTTGGTCTTTTGGGTTGATGTATTTTGCCAATTGGGGTGGAACTTATCAAGAACAAGGGGCTTACGGGGAAGTGCGAAATTTGGATAATCTATTTGTACTGCCCATGCCCAGTGTGTCTTTTATTCAGCGAATTGGAGATTTTCGACCGCCTAAATTACCTATAAGACCGGCCTATTTGGAGTTGGGAATCTAGCGGTTTGGGGCTCATTAGGATATTCTGCAATTCCCCTATCTTTGCGTCATGATTCTTAGCGACGCACGTATACTGGAAGAAATCGAAAAAGGAAGCATCAAAATTACCCCTTACGATCGCAATGCCTTGGGCAGCAACAGTTACGACGTGCATTTGGGTTCGAATCTGGCCGTTTATGAGGCCGAAGAATTAGATGCCAAAAAACACAATACCATCCGGCATTTTCATATTCCGGAAGAGGGTTTTGTGCTACAACCCGATACCTTATATTTGGGTGTTACCCTAGAATATACCGAAACGCATGCCCACGTGCCCTTTCTGGAGGGAAAAAGCAGCACCGGTCGCCTGGGAATCGATATTCATGCCACTGCCGGTAAAGGGGATGTAGGATTTTGCGGTAACTGGACTTTAGAAATCTCAGTAAAAATGCCCGTACGGGTTTATGCAGGTATGCCAATAGGACAGCTTATTTATTTTCCCGTTGAAGGGGAGATTTTAGTGCCTTATAATGCCAAAAAGAATGCCAAATACTCCGATCAACCCGATAGGCCTGTTGAGAGTATGATGTGGAAGAATTCGTTTTGAAGGGCTAAAATCAAGGCTTGGCATTCATTCGAGGTGCTGCGTAATTCGGTCTTTGATTGGTCGATTTTCATGGATATCCGTTCTCATTGATTTAAAAAAACGCCCTCATCATCGCAAAATTCCCATGCGGTAGCGATAGGATCAAAGAATCATACGGATAATGCACCTCCTTGGAACTGCGGTTTTATGAGCGCATAAGGAATTCCCTGGACTTTGCAATAGGTTACTTCGATCGTATTTCGTGCAGCTAATCAGGAATCGTATTTCTGCAAGAGCTTTAAGAACACATCAAAATCTTTGGCATAGGGAGCTTGGATACTTCTTTGGCTGCCATCCAGGTCTTTAAAGGAAAGTTCAAACGCGTGTAAGGCGAACCGTTCGATCAAGGGGCGGTCTTCTCCCGATAATTTACGTTTGATTTTTGACAGCATCGGAATCTGACTGCCGTATAAAACATCCCCCGCAATTTTTGCATTTTGGGAGGATAAGTGCACGCGTATTTGGTGTAAACGTCCTGTTTTCGGCATGCATTCTACCAAGCTGAAATGTTTAAAGGTACCGATCGTATGAAATCGGGTTGAGGCCTGCTTCCCATTTTTACGGTCAATTCGAATATGATGTAAATCTTGGGTGTTTATGGGCAAATCGACCTCGAAATTATCGAAGTTTACAGGCCCGTCTACAATGGCGTGATAGCGCTTTTCAATCTGGCGGTGTTCGAATTGCATTGAAATATGGCGGTGGGCTTCGGCTGTTTTAGCCAAAATCATGATACCAGAAGTTTCGCGGTCTATACGGTGGCACAGGATGGCGGTTTCCCACCGATTTTGTGCCCATTCGATTACGGGTTGCGCTGTGTATTTTCCCCTCTCGGGCATACTGGGTACATAGGGAGGCTTGTAAATGCAAACCCAATCGTTGGTTTCTTCGATTATGGAAATGGGTATGGGTTTCATGATTTCCGTTTTTAGTGGTTCATCATTTGCAAACGGATGCGCGTAAGTACGCGCTTGGTTTGTTGCGGGAAATCGCCATCCATCATCCAATTATAATAGCTTGGCTCTTGTTTCAAGACCCATTCTACAGGTTTGCCCCGGTGTTTTCCAAAATTAAAAACCGGAACCTTGTTTTTATCATAAACCAAACGCCCCGCTAAATCTACATTATTCCCTTGTCCGGAATGTTCGTGCAAGCCTTTTACGTCGTTCGGCAGATTCGGATAACGCGCAATTTGTGCTTTTAGAATATTCCATGTAGCGATGGTATCGGCTTCTGCGGAATGCGCATCTTCAAGGGTGCGATCGCAATAAAAGCGGTAGGCTGCGGATAAATTTCGAGGTTCCATGGTGTGAAAAATACGCTGCACATCAATAAACTTTCGGTTCTCGATTTCAATTTCAATCTCGGCGCGATAAAATTCTTCTACCAATAAGGGGAAATCGAATTTATTTGAATTAAATCCCCCAAAATCACACAAATGAATAAAATGTTCAAGCTCTTTTGCCAATTCTTTAAAGGTAGGTTTATCGGCTACGTCTTTGTCGTAAATACCATGAATTTCACTTGCTTCTAGTGGAATGGGAATGGTTGGATTGATGCGGTACGTGCGCAATTCTTCATCGCCATTTGGGAAGGCCTTCAGCAGACTTATTTCTACAATTCGGTCGCGCTGGGTGTTGATACCCGTTGTTTCAAGGTCAAAAACGACCAATGGGCGTGTAAGTTTTAAGTTCATGGATTGGGATTTAATAAATCGGGTCTCAGTAATTGGGTTCGTTCTATTGACTGTTCCAAACGCCAGTTATCGATTTTGGCATGATTGCCGCTTAATAAAACTTCGGGAACAGTCTGACCTTGAAAGGTTTCAGGTCGGGTATAAAGGGGTGGGGCTAATAATTGATCTTGGAAGGAATCGCTTAAGGCACTTTCTTCATTGCCAATTACGCCAGGAATAAGTCGCACAATAGCATCGGTAATGGCACAAGCCGCAATTTCTCCACCGCTCAGTACAAAGTCACCCAGCGATATTTCGAGGGTTACATATTGGTCGCGAATGCGTTGGTCTATGCCTTTATAATGCCCACAAATGATGATTATGTTTTCCAGGAGGGAAAGCCGATTGGCAAGTCCTTGTTTGAGTGCTTGTCCATCGGGGCTGGTATAAATGATGTGCTGATACGTTCTTTCTAGACAGAGTTGTTCAATAACGGCCGCGAGTGGTTCGGGTTTTAGAACCATTCCAGCACCGCCGCCAAAGGGATAATCATCGATTTGTTTGTATTTTCCAATACCGAAATCGTGTAAATTATGAATATGTAGTTGTAGGAGTCCTTTGTCTTGAGCTCTTTTGGGGATGCTGTGGTTTAAGGGACCATGCAACAATTCGGGTACGGCACTTATGATATCAATCCTCATGTTTTGGGCTCTTGTCCGATTCTATGAGTCCGTCGGGCAATTCCATGTGCAAAGTTCGGGATTTAATATGGGTTTCACGAATCCACTCTTCTACATAGGGGATTAAATATTCGCGATTATTGCAAATTACGTGCAACATGATTTGTCCGGGATATTCCCGAACGTCGGTAATAAGACCTAAAAAATCGGATTGCGTATCTTGAAGGGTGAAATTTTCAAGGGCCGTATGGAAGTGATTCTCGGGTATGAGAGATTGGTCTAAACCCACGGATTTGCCTAAAATAGCGCCAGTTTTTTCTTCGGAGTCGATACCTTCAAGATCTACGAGTTCACCGCTGGCATTCATATTTAAAATTTTAAAGGGGACTCCTTTTTGGTCGATAACGACAAAAAGGAAATCCCCTTCATCTGGGATTAGATCTTCATCATCCCAGCGAATATGTACGGTTCCCTTAAACCCGTGTTTGGAAGTGATACTTCCAATAACATGCACTGGGGGAGGGAATGTGTGCATTGTGATTATTCAGCGCTTTCTTCAGCAGCGGTTTCTTCAGCACCAGCCTCTTCAGCAGGGGCATCTTCGGTAGCTGTTTCAACTGCAGGAGCATTAGCAGCTGCTTCAGCGGCCAAACGCTCTTGAATTTTAGCGGCAATTGCTTCTCTTTTCGCCTCTTCAGCTTTAAGAGCGGCAGCGCGTTGATCGCTACGAGCTTGGCTCAAACCATCAACTTTGCTTTGTACTTTACCTGCTTTTTCAGCTTCCCAATCGGCAAACTTTTTATCTGCTTCTTCTTGGCTGATAGCGCCTTTGTTTACCCCTACTTGTAAGTGCTTCTTGTACTTAGCACCTTTGTAAGATAAGATAGCGGCAGCGGTGTCTGTTGGCTCCGCGCCTTTTAACAACCATTCGGTTGCTTTGTTTACATCCAAGTCAATGGTTGCAGGATTGGTGATCGGGTTGTAGGTTCCAATTTTTTCAATGAACCGGCCATCCCTCGGAGCACGCGAATCCGCCACCACAATGTGATAGAAAGCTCTTTTCTTTCTACCATGTCTCTGTAATCTGATTTTTGTAGCCATGTTTTTTTATTTAACTATATACCTCCTAGGAGGTTCCGTTTCTCCAAAACGGATTGCAAAGATACTACTTTTGTAAATATTTTTATAATGGGACCCAAAATAACCTACATTATCTCTCGTAGCATTTTAATGGACCCTTATAGCATATCAAAAAAGGCATCGTTGCGTAACGATGCCTTTCTTAATTGGGCCATTATAGGTGATTTAAACGGTTTTAAAAACCTACTCGAGCAGCAGCGGCTTCCGCTCTATCTGCAGCTGAGTCCGCTCTATTTTCATGACTTTCAGCATTGCGAGCACTTGTTTGCGCATCGTCGGCGTTTTGACGGGTATCGTCTCTTAGGTCAGCAGTTTCGCGGTTCAATTGGTCGGAATCATCTCTGAAATCAGAGATTTCTCTGGTTTTTTGTTCGCTCTCAGATCTTAAATTCTCAATATCATCTCGCAATTGTTCAGAAATGGATTTGAGGTTTTCAATTTCATTTTTCAAGTCAGAACTCAAGTTTTTCAACTCTTCCGTTTCGTCTCTGAGGCGACTTGTTTCCTGCATCAACTGATTACTCTCGTCGCGGAAATTTTGGATCTCTTGAGTGAGGGTATCGCTCTCATTTCTGAGTTGTTCGGTTTCATTGCGCAATTCAAGAGTCACATTTTTTAAATCTTCCGTTTCAGTGCGCAGCTGTTCCGTTTCGTTTTTTAATGTTTCGGTTTCCGATTTGATTTGATTGGTTTCATCTCTCAGACCTTCGGTTTCCGATTTGATTTCTTGCGTGGCATTTCGGAGTTCCTCAGATTCACTTCTGATGGCCTCTGTTTCTGACTTTAAGGTTTCAGATTCGGTTTTTATTTGTTCAACTTCGGAAAGCAATTCTTGGGTTTGTGATTTGAATTGCTCAATTTCCTCTACGGAAGATCTGCTTGTATCGATAATTTGTTCTATATCTGCAGATAAATTGGATCTTAAATCAGAAATTTCCTGAGATTCGTTTTCAAACCTTTCTTGAGCCGTTTCGGTTAAACGATTCAACTCTTCAATTCTAGCTTGAGCTTCTTCTAAAATAGATTCGTGATTTTCCATGTTTGTTCTTATTTTTAATCAAATGTAAAACATTAATTAGCCAATTCAAATCGCTAATTTTAGGTATTTTTGGGCAGGAAAATAGGCAACAATCAAGGAATATTGTTCAATATCGTTCGATCTACCAGTCGTTTTTGTTTGGTTAAGTAGTTGTTTTCTCCTTCGTCTGAGCCAAAAGTTTGCTCAATTTCGATTCCTGTATTCGGATCATAAGCGGCAATTTGGATGATGCCATCCTCGGTATTTTCCAAGGTTACTTCTATGGCATAATTGGATTTGGGATTCGGAATAGGTCCAATATTAAGCGTTCCAATTTCATGCAGATCCGTTTTTGAATCGCTAAACTGTACCACCTGCAGTCGTATATTCGATTGTTTGTCTGAATTGGTGTAATAGGTGCGGGTAGCCTTAACGGGAACAGGCATGTTCTTTCTGATAATGATGTCTATTTCCTCATTTTTGGTATCGGCATTGTACGTTTTGATGCCTATGTTATACCCAGTAATTCCCATGAATTCTGGGGGAATATTGTATAATTCGGCATCTCCGGCAATTTGTGCGGCATAAATACTCGCGCCAAATGCCACCGCCTTC
>JAULUW010000092.1:0-1522 GCA_032111345.1 Bacteroidia bacterium | reverse complement strand
GGAAACAATTTATCCAACTCAGTAGTCGCAAAAATATAAGTTTGCTTTTCGAAGTTGAACTCAAATGTATTCTCCCGCCACTCAAAGCGTTTTGATGTAGCACTCTCTACATTGAATACCGTAAGGAATGCCATAACAAGATCCTTGGGCAATGCATGAGCCTCATCAAACAAAATCGTCAATTCGTTATCCATGATAACAGGCATGAAGATTTGCTCAAAGAATTGGGCGTTGTTTTTAATCGTAGAGCAGTTAATCTCAAGCAATGGTTTATTCAATTGCTTTGCATACTGCTTTGCGAACTCTGTCTTTCCTAGACCCTTTGCTCCGTTGAACATAAGGAATGGACTGACTCCAGTTGCCTTGTGGGACTCGACATAGAACTGGAGTTGCTTTTTAATGTGGTCTTGACCAATGAGGGAGTCAAACATTTTGTTTAGTTTAGTTAGGGATTAGTTTTCAAATGAGGTGAGCGAGAACTGAATCTTCTCTTCCTCAGCCACAGGCTCATGCGCGGCGGCGATTTGAATCTTAGTGGAACTTTCCACGATGTCAACATTTTTTTCGCGCAACCATACTTTTGATACAGGCACGATACCATCCGCGCCAACAATAGAAATCAAATCAGTAAGCTTCAGCTTAACGAATGAATTGCTACCCTTGGGACGACCTCTCTGTTTAGTTTTGTCTTGCATGGGGGCAGTATACAGCAATCAGATCATGAGTCAACACTTTTTTATCAAAAAAAATCAAGGCTGAAAAAAGAAATAAAACTGTGAGATTAAATGAGAATATTCGAAAAGGATTTAAAATCATTTAAAATGCGCGAAACGTGACGAATGCCGACAGTACATTATTTAAGGCTTTATTATTTGTAACTTACTTATTTGTAACTTAGTTATTTGCGGTTAAGTAATTTGTAACTTTTTGTTTATTTCGATTAGAAAAATTTGTAGTTTGAGTGTAATATATATCGTGAGTGGGTTGCGCCACAATAATCAACGCTTAATATATAACTGATTATTTAGGACGTTATAATTCGTAATTGATAGTAGGAAGAGCGTGGAAGCCCTCGGTAAATGGATCGTCATAGATCGCGCCTCATTATTAATGGAACTATAAAAGAATAAGTATATTTAGTTCATCTTTATTTGTAAAGCGCTCGATTTATTCAGCGTTATTTTTGTTGTTCTTTTTCTTGTAGATTTCTTACATGACGATCCCAAATATCTTCTTCCTGTATTGGTGGGGTATTATTTTGGTATTTTATCCTCATCAACCCCTTCTGGACACCCGACATGAACGCAATCCATGACGAAAGAAAGGTGGCTAAAGCGATAAAAAGTGCCACGAAGGGGGCGAGAATCGCCCCCATAATCGTCGTCAAAACCCACATAATAGCAAATCTCATAGTAGTAGTATAGCACAAATACCCTATAAAACAAGGGCTTTTTTGAAAAAAGTAGAAATTGGAATTAAAAATATTTTTAAATCGGGTACTTCACATCCCATAAATCCTACT
>JAULUW010000091.1:0-23177 GCA_032111345.1 Bacteroidia bacterium | reverse complement strand
ATCGCGAATATGGAGTTCGTAAATATTAAGTTTATCGGGATTGTTAACCTGGAAGCTTTCGTTTTTCCAGTCAAAAGCGGCTTTTCCTACCGTGAAAACGGAAACGATACCGGTAGTTTTTCCATGTGGATAGGCAGGAATGTTTGGAAAGTTGTTTTTGTTTATCCAGCCATCATTCCAAGGGTCCAAAACCAATTCGGCAAGCGGATCCGCCACTTTTACGGTGCCATCAAAATTGTAAATATAGGCATAGGATTGGCCTTTTTTTAGCCCATTAATTTGAATCCACCAACGTGTACCTTCGGGATTTCGATTCATGAGATAGGCGTTCTGCAACTTCCAACCGTTAAAATCTCCTTGAACATATACAAAGTTTTTATTGGGCGCATACACACAAAGTAATACCGAAGTGTCGCTTACATAATTTACGCCTTCTTGCATGCCGTTTGGCAAAGGACTGATATTAGGACTGTTGGGTCTTACCGCAATGTTTAAGGTATCGCTGCTTTTAAGTCCGCTTGCATTTGCAATAGCAATGAATTGGTAATCACCGGGGTTGAGTTTTCCAATTCCGTAAGAGAGCGAAGTGCCATTTTGAGTTTGTAGTAGGCTGCCATTTTGAAATAAGGAAATGTTGGAATTTTGAGAGGCAAGGATTTCAATACCGATGCTGTCATTAATGGTAAAAATTCCAGGGTCAGAAGAAGGACTTTGTATTTTTACCTGCAAACCAGATTGTGCAAGGTCTACAAATATGTCTTGACCGTCGGTAGTTTTACCTTCTTTATTTCCAGCGCGATTTCTAAAAACAAAGGCCAATCTCTTCACGGTATCGGTACTGCCTAATCCATAAAAAGTTTGGATATGAATGCGTTTTTCATAAATGTTATTTCCTTTATAGGTCATTTTACGAGGTGCATCATCCGTACCCCAAACGCCTTGTACATTACGCCAATCGGTAGCGCTTGTGCTTTTATTGGTGACCACACCGGTATGCATATAAACTTCGGTAGGAGTTATATTAATTAGGCCTTTGCTACCTTTTGTTGCATCGAAAATGATGGTAACAGAGTCTTTTTGGGTTGCAAAAACCGGATCCAATGTTACCTGGGCCTGGGTGTAGCCTAGCAAAGCTAGGGCAGCGATGAAAATTTTAGATTTCATGGGGTTGAATTTAGATTTTTTTGATAAAAAAAGGCAGCTACGGAGCTGTAACTGCCCTTCGAAAATGAAGAAAAGAATGGAAAACGAGATGAGAAAAATTCAAATCTTATCACAAGTTTAACAAATTTATTCAATAATAAGTGTAAAAATGACACTTTCATTTGTTTTTTTCCGAGATTACACAAAAATTGCAGATTATGAAACATACGGGATTGAATACAAAAACCCTTTGGAATGCATTACTGCTGTTGCTGTTTTGCGGCAGCTTCCTACAATTATATGGTCAAAAATCCGCCAAAATAAAAAAATTCTGTGAACGTGTTGATCCACCCAATTGGTATACCCAAATGGGGAGTGATACCCTTCAGTTGTTGTTTTATGGAAGCGATATCGCCCAATCCGATTTTGAAATAATGGGTCGCGGTGCGGAATTGCTTGGTGGAAATGAAAGCAAAAACGCAGATTATCGATTGCAGTATGTTCGCTTGGATTCGTTTTTTGAAGGAACCCTAAAATTTCGATTTAAAAAAGGGAAGCAGATTCAAGACGTGGAATATGAAATCCGTAAAAAGCCCATTTTTGAGCCTAAGAACTCCAGTCAGAAGTATCATTTAGCGCCAAGTGATGCCATGTATTTACTAATGCCAGACCGATTTGCCAATGCCGATACAAGAAACGATGAGGTGGAAGGAATGTTGGAAGGATTGTCTCCGAAAGAGCCGTTTGGTAGGCATGGGGGCGATTTGTTGGGAATCCAAAAAGGCCTACCCTTTATAAAAGAAATGGGCTTTACGTCCTTATGGTTGACCCCATTTTGGGAAAACAACCAACCTGCTCAAAGTTATCATGGTTATGCTTGCACGGATTTGTACCGGGTAGATCCTCGATATGGTACCAACACCGACTATCTGAATTTGTGCAACAAAGCTCGGGAAATGGATATTAAAATGATTTTTGATGTGGTGTATAATCATGCGGGTCATGAGCATCCTTTATACAAGAATCCGGTAGATACCAATTGGTTCCACCACTATTCTGAAAAGCGCATCACCAATTACCGATTGGCAACCTTGATAGACCCATATGCCCTAAAAACAGAACGCAATAATATGGAGAAAGGATGGTTTGTGACCGAAATGCCTGATTGGAATCAATCGAATCCGCATGTATCGCACTACCTTATTCAAAACACCCTTTGGTGGATTGCGTATGCGCAATTAGCAGGTATTCGCGTAGATACCTATCCGTATTCCGAATTGCATTTTTTAGAAAGGCTTAACCGCCGTTTGAAAAACACGTTCCCTAAAGTGTTTTTATTTGGGGAAACCTGGGAAGTGAGTACAGCCACTCAGGCAGTTTATGCGCCCAATATTTTGAATATGGGAACGGAAGTGGGAAAGCCCAGTTCTATTACAGATTTTCAGGTGTGCTTTGCGCTGCAAAAAGGTTTGCAAGAGCCTTGGGCTTGGGACGGTGGATTGAGTCGCCTATATTATGCTTTGGCCAGTGATTATCTGTATAAACGACCCGAATATTTGGTTACTTTTATCGACAACCACGATATCAATCGCATACATGGCCAGTTTGGGAAGGAAGTTTGGAAAACAAAAATTGCTTTGGGTTTATTAACAATGACCCGTGGTATACCCTGTACGTTTTATGGAACCGAGTGTTTGATGTCTTCTCAAGAATCTCATGGAACAATTCGAGAAGATATGCCAGGTGGGTTTCCCAAACATACCAGAAGTGTTTTTAAACCAACTGAACGTGTGGATTCTGAACGTGAAATGATTCGGTGGATTACGGAATTGAATTCGTTGAGAACGGCAGCGTTTAAAAGTTATTTTGATTCGGGTAAACGCTTTCAGATGGTTCCTGTGGAGGGCATCTACGCGGCTGGAATCGAGGCCGACAAAAGTGTGTTGCTATATGCCGCCAATCAGTCAGACAAAACAGGAACCTTAGATATTAATAATTTAAATGAATTGGGTGTCGGATTAGATAAATGTCGAATACTCTTGGTTTGCGCAGAAGGACAAAAAGATTTCATTCTTGATTTTCAAAAATCGCAATTGGAAAAAGGAAATGCATACTCAGAATTAACGCAAGGAGTTAAGGGACTTGAAAGGAACAAACAAGGTCATTGGGAAATTCCGCCGAAGAGTTTTTGGATTTTGGAATTGTTTAAGTAACTCTCACAACGTTGAAATGCTTCTATTTCTTCAAGGTATTTTAATAGGTACGTTGGAGAAATAGAAACATAACATTTACGTTTTTGCCGGTAGAACCTTATGTAAACGTGAATTTATTGGGGTAGGGTTTTGGCTCTAATAAGCTTGCCGTCTACCACATAAATCATCGAAAGTGCAGCAATAAGCATCATACTTCCAGCCAAAACCAATGCATGTATGGCTTGGTTGTGAAAGAATGTGGCCACGATAGGACCTAAGATTAAGGCACTTACTATTTGTGGTATGGTAATAAAGAAATTGAAAATACCCATATAAATGCCCATTTTGCCATCGGGAATGCTTCCAGCAAGTATGGCGTAGGGCATGGCAAGTATACTTGCCCAAGCCATTCCTATTCCGATCATGCTGAATGCCAAGGTTTGGGGATTTGAAATAAAGAACATTGACAGCAATCCAATTCCACCCGCTGTTAGGGAAAGCGCATGGGTATATTTTCTGCCTAAAATACGAACAATCGCGGGGAGCATAAGCGCATAAATAGCACTTACACCATTATAAATTCCAAAAAGTATGCCCACCCAATCACCTGCGGTATCGAAAATAATTTTATCCGCTCCTTCATAGCCTTCTCCAATTGCGGGAAGTCCGTATGCATTTTGGGCTACTGCCTTAGTAGTATACACCCACATACAAAACAAGCCGAACCAGCTGAAAAATTGCACAAGCCCCAACTGCAACATGGTTTTAGGAATGCGTTTGAAATCGCGAAATATTTCCATTATGCCAGCACTTTCCTCTGATTGAGGAGCACTATCGTGGTATTTTGCGTATTCTTCGGGATCGTATTCTCGCGCAAAAAGCACGGTGACCATGATACAAGTAAAGAAGAAGGCGGCGCCGAAATAAAAGCTGTAAACTACATTGTTCGGCACAAAACCATGGGGTGCTTGATTGCTTACATCAAAGATATTCGTCATAATCCAAGGCAACCAACTACCCAAAACGGCACCTATACCAATTAAAAAAGTTTGAATGGAAAATCCAAGAGTCCGTTGTTCATCGCTGAGATTATCAGCAACTAAAGCTCGAAAAGGTTCCATAGCCACGTTTATAGAGGCGTCCATCAGTGCTAAGAAAATTGCACCGAACAAAAGGGCCGATTTGCCTGCAAACCAAGCTGCGCTGTTGGGCAAAGCAATTATAGCCAAACAGCAAATAAGGGTCCCAGCAAGAAAAAAAGGTTTTCTGCGTCCTAAACGAGTCCATGTTTTATCGCTAAAATATCCGGTTAGGGGTTGAACAATCATACCCGTAAGGGGTGCAACCAACCAAAACCAGCTAAGTTGGTGTACGTGAGCGCCAAAATCTTCAAGAATTCGACTTGCATTGCCATTTTGAAGTCCAAATCCAGCTTGAATTCCCATGAAGCCGAAACTCATCCAGATGATTTCGCGTATGCTCAGTTTAGGTTTTTTTATTGCCATATGAAAAACGTTTGGCACGCAAACTAAGGCTTTTCTTTGTAAGTGTCAATAAAACACTTATTGTAATTTTCTAAATTTGATGAAATTGGCTTTTATCGAAGCGATATAGTCGTGCAGGCTTGTGCGCAACACCTTGTTGTTTTTCATCAAGAGGAACTATGAAGGAAGCACGTAAAATTTTCCTTCGGAAATTGCGTTTGTCGAAACTATCATCGAGGATAGCCTCATACAATTTTTGGAGTTGTGCCAATGTAAATCGTTCGGGTAGCAATTCATAACCTAAGGGTTGTAGATAAATTTTCTGTTTCAGAAAATCTAAAGCTTTGGTGAAGATTTCGTTGTGGTCAAAAGCCAATTGGGGAACATCTTTTACTTTTACCCAAAGGGCTTTTCGTGCAAATGAACTTGGTGAAACTTTAAGATTGGATTTTTTTACGAGCGAAGTATATGCCACGGTAATTACTCGAGCTTCAGGATGTGCGCGGATCTTTTTCAACCAATCTTGGTCTTTCTGTTTTGTAATACGAGCCGGATCGCCAAAGGTATATACTTGCTCTAAAAAAATATTCTCTAAACCGGTAAGTTCAAACAAAACGCGGTTTGCGGCTTGGTTTAAATTTTCATCTTGATAAATTAAATTTCCCGGTAAAGCTAAAAGGTCGTCTTCTAAGGCAGTTTCTCCAGCCATTCGTTCAATTAACAAGACTTCTAATTCGTTGCCGTCGAAACTGAAAATGGCGCAATCTACCGAAACGTTGGGGTTGATTTGGGGTTGATTCATGGCGTTTTGACCCCTCAAAGATAATTCGCAACTTTGAATGCACCATAAAACGCCTATTCGTGAGATTTTTGCGTCAGTTCATTCTGAGAATTGCACAAATGTGTCACAAATACACTAAGTTTGCCCAAATTGTACTTTTTATGATAGTAGTTGCAGAAAGCGGGTCTACCAAATGCGATTGGTTACTTGAAGACAGTAAAGGTCAGGTTTTTGAAACCTTTACCATTGGATTTAATCCATTTTTTCATTCCACAGATGTGGTTTTGGAGCACTTAAAGGCCAATACAGATTTAATGAAATTTGCATCGCAGATACAAGAGGTTAATTTTTACGGTGCGGGTTGTTCAAGCGAAGACCGAAATGCCATTATCCGTGCAGCATTAGAAGCGGTATTTACCCAGGCAAAATGTAAGGTGGGTCACGATTTGAATGCCGCCGCATACTCAACCTATTCAGGAGAACCAGGTATAACATGTATTTTAGGAACGGGTAGTAACAGTTGCTACTTCGATGGAGAAGAAGTTACCGAGGTGGTTCCTGCATTGGGTTATATTTTAGGTGATGAAGGAAGCGGTAGCTATTTTGGAAAGCGTATTTTAGCCGATTTTATATACGAGCGTTTGCCAAAGGAACTGCAAAAAGATTTCAAGGGCCGCTATCAAATTACCAAGGAGGAAATTTTCTCGAAAGTGTACAACCAAAGAGATGCTAACGTTTTCTTGGCTTCATTTATGCGATTTTTGGTTCCACACAAAGAACACCCCTACTTCTCGGATATCATTCATAAAGGCTTGAGGCATTTTGCCGAAATTCATATCGCATGTTACCCTAATTACAAAACGGTTCCCGTTCATTTTGTGGGAAGTGTTTCTTACTATTTCCAAGATGTGTTACGCGACATAGCGGATGAGATGGGCTTTACCGTGGGTAATATTAATAAGAATCCCGTTTCTGCCTTAATGGAATACCACAAAAATCTTACGGCGGCATCCTGAAATTTCCGTTATGATTAAGGCGGTAATTTTTGATCTCGACGGGGTATTGACCGATACCGCGGTGCATCATTATCAATCTTGGAAAGCCATAGCAGCCAAATTTAATTATCATCTAACCGAAGAGGATAACGAGAAGCTAAAAGGGGTAAGTCGTGCCGATAGCCTTACTTTAATATTAAAATGGGCTACCGCTCAGGAAGGGAAAAACTATCTGCTTGGGGATTCATCTGTATCTCAAAGTGATTTTTCAAATTTATTAATAGAGAAAAATAAGCACTATTTATCTCTTATTAAAGAATTGGGCGAAAAAGATATCTTGCCAGGAGTAATAGATTTGTTGGAATTGCTCCGTCAAAACAATTGTGCAATTGCCGTTGGGAGTAGTTCTAAAAATGCACGATTTATTCTGGAAAAATTGGGATTGTTGGATCGTTTCGCGGCGATAATTGATGGGAATGCAGTAAAAAATACCAAACCCGACCCGGAAGTGTTTTTATTAGCAGCTCAAGAATTGGGCGTTAATCCGGAGTCGTGCTTGGTTATTGAAGATGCCCCTTCTGGCATTCAAGCCGCAAAAGAGGCAGGCATGAAATGCATTGGTGTAGGACATGAACCACTAGAGGCAGATTTGCAGGTGGCCACATTAATGGGACTTACATGGTCTCAAATTCAAAACATTTAAATCACGTTATTTTATGAAGGATTATATTAAGATTCATCCATGGCAAATCGTGGAACAGGGATTCCAATCTGAAAATTCTAAGGTTTCTGAAAGTGTTTTTAGTCTGGGGAATGGCCGAATGGGTCAAAGGGCTAATTTCGAAGAGGCATATAGCGGGCCTAGTTTGCAAGGTTCATATCTGGCAGGCGTTTATTACCCAGATAAAACCCGCGTAGGTTGGTGGAAAAATGGCTATCCTGAATATTTTGCTAAGGTACTCAATTCGGTTAGTTGGAATAAAATGCATGTTGAAGTGGATGGATATGCTATCGATTTGAATGTGCTGAAGCCTGCCGATTTTACACGTGTCTTAGACATGAAACGCGGACTGCTTAGTCGAACGTATTCTGTTACATCTCCTAATGGAGTTAAACTTGATTTTGAGTGGTTGCGGTTTATTTCCATGGAACGTAAAAATATCGGGGCCGTTTCTTTAAAAGTGAAGGCATCAAAAGCATGTTCCATCGTGGTGAAAAGTTGGCTAATGGGCGAGGTCCATAATCAAGATAGTAACTATGATGAATTCTTTTGGCAAGATACCCAAGCCGGTGCCGAAGATTCTGGCTTGTGGGTTACCCAAAGAACCAAGAAAACACATTTTTCAGTTGCAGCGAAGTCTATACATAATATTGCTTTAGACAGCAATACTTATACTACTGAATTAGGGAATGATGCGTTGAATGCTTGGGTAAGTTATACAATAAATGTTCAGGCAAATCAGACGGTTCACATCGAAAAATACGCCGCAATTTGCAGCAGCATGTACACGCCGGAATCGGATTTGTTAGCAACAGCAAGTTCGGAATTGAATGATGCCCGAAATACAGGTTGGCACTCATTAATGCAAGAACACGAACAAGCATGGGCCCAAATTTGGCATAATTGCGATGTGGAAATTGACGGCGACGATGAAGCGCAACAATCTATTCGATTCAACATTTTCCAATTGTTTCAAACTTACACGGGAGATGATTCCCGCCTGAATATTGGTCCTAAAGGATTTACTGGTGAAAAGTATGGCGGCAGTACGTATTGGGATACAGAGGCCTATTGCTTGCCCTTTTATTTGGCAACGGCACCTTCAGATGTAGCGAAAAACCTGTTGGTTTATCGGTATAATCAGTTGGACAAAGCCATTGAGAATGCCGAAAAATTAGGATTTACAAATGGAGCCGCGTTATATCCAATGGTAACCATGAATGGGGAAGAATGTCATAACGAATGGGAAATTACTTTTGAAGAAATACACCGAAATGGAGCCATAGCCTATGCCGTTTACGACTATATTAACTATACAGGAGACACAACCTATATGGCGGAATACGGCCTTGAAGTACTTATTGGTATTTCCCGGTTTTGGTCTCAGCGTGTGCACTTCTCTGAAGACAAACAACAATGGGTAATGTTGGGTGTTACAGGTCCCAACGAATTCGAAAACAACGTTAATAACAATTGGTATACCAATAAATTTGCCGTTTGGTGTTTGAATTATACCCGCGACCAAATACGTTTATTGCAAAAAGAAAATCCAACAAGATTTACCGAAATTGCTGCAAAAACCGCCTTCCAAGATTCTGAAATTAACCGCTGGGATGCTATTACACAAAATATGTATTTCCCCTTTGATTCCAAGCGCGATGTGTATTTACAACAAGATGGATTTTTAGACAAAGAATTAATACCGGTTTCGGAACTTGCAGTGAGTCAAAGACCGATTGTGGAACATTGGAGCTGGGATCGCATTTTGAGAAGTTGTTATATCAAACAGGCCGATGTGCTGCAAGGTTTCTACTTTTTTGAAGATGAATTTGACATCCATGCGCATAAAAGGCATTTTGATTTTTATGAGCCTCTAACCGTGCATGAAAGCTCTTTATCGCCCTGTATTCACAGTATTTTGGCCAATAAAATTGGCAATTACGATAAAGCCTACGAGTTCTATTTGCGCACCGCCCGTTTGGATTTGAATGATATCAATAACGATACCTGCGATGGCTGTCATATAACGAGTATGGCGGGTACATGGATGACCATTTCAAAGGGCTTTGCAGGTATGCGTGTCCGGAATGGAGCCTTGCATTTTGAACCGAGGATACCCAAAGCATGGAAAGCCATTCGCTTTAATATTCGATTCCGAGATAATTATTTGCGGGTATCCCTTTTGGACGCCCACATGGAAATTCACAATATCGAAGGCCCTGATTTACAATTGCATTGCGATGGAATTAATCATTCTGTAACTTCAAACGATACAAAAAAGATTGCTTATGCGCATTAAATATATCGGGATTTTAATCCTTCCTCTGATATGGGCTTGTCAAAGTCCTAAAAAGGCCCAAGAATTGCCCAATACAAAATTGTTATCGGTGATTTCATGGTCGGATACGGCACGTATTCAAACCGCTGATTTATTTGATAATGGCTATGCGGATAGCTTGAAGTGTCAAGGAGAATTAGAAATTTGGCGCAATGATTCTAGCTCTTTTTCTTTCACTGGGGGAAATTCCCCATACGCTGTATTGCGTGCATTTCAAAACGGATCCTTTGTAGATGTGCTCGCGCGAAACATCAAAAAGGGAACCTATTATTCGAAAAGTACCCTGCGTTTTGAGGAAAAGGGGATTGGACTAATATCGAGTTTTCCCAATACGCGTGTTTGGGTTTTTCAGGACAATGCATTGCTTTTAGATACCCAGTTATCTGCAACCAATATGGATTTGAGTGCTTTTTTAAATCCTAAAAAGGGAAGGTCACATTTGAGGGTTTTTGGTGCGCATGATTCCGGTTTGTGTCAGGATTTGTTAATGCCATTACAGGATGGGAGACCCATAAACGATGCCAAACAACTAACGCGAGATGATTTACATGGAAACGTAATGTATTTTGCGTTCATTGATCGTTTTTTCGATGGAAACCCAGCGAACAATAAAAAAGTAGAGCACCCCTTAGTTACCGAAAAAACAAATTTTTGGGGTGGAGATATCAAGGGAATTGAGACGGTAATTCAAAAAGGGTATCTCAATAATTTGGGAATTAACTCTTTATGGATTAGCCCCATAACACGAAATCCTGACGGGGCTTGGGGTAATTTTAAAAATCCTCATGTCATGTTTAGCGGCTATCACGGATATTGGCCGGTATACAATACAGTCGTAGATCCAAGATTCGGCACCGATGCAGAGTTACGTGCGGCTTTGAAGGCTGCGCACGATTCTGGGATCAACGTACTGCTGGATTATGTAGCTCATCATGTACATAGAGAACATCCAATTTATAAAAAACATCCTGATTGGGTAACGCCGTTGTATTTACCGGATGGAAGTTTGAATACCGAACGCTGGGACGACCACCGTCTGACCACATGGTTCGATACGTTTATGCCCACACTTGATTTGGGAAGGCCAGAAGTAGCCGCATACATGGTAGATTCGGCCTTGTTTTGGTTGCGGAATTTTGAATTTGATGGATTCAGACACGATGCAACGAAACATATACCAGAAAATTTCACCCGATTGCTTACCCAAAAAATTCGTTCGGAAATTTCCACCAAAAGAGGAAAGAATACCTATCAAATAGGCGAAACCTATGGAGATCCGGCGTTAATTGGTTCGTATGTAGGTTCGGGATTGCTAGATGCGCAATTCGATTTTAATTTATATGATCGGATGGTAGATGTTTTTGCCTTTGGGGATCCTATGGATAAACTAATCCAAGAACAGAAACGCAGTCTGGATTTTTATGGAAGCCACCATTTAATGGGCAATATAACAGGGAATCAAGATCGTACACGTTTTATGAGTTTTGCAGATGGTACGATTGATAGAAGTACGGATTGGATGGAGTTGAAGCGTTTGGGTCATGTAAGCAATATCCAGACTAAGGGTACCCAGGGATATGAAAGTTTTGCATTGTTTTATGCCTATCAATTAACGGCCCCGGGTATTCCTGTCATTTATTATGGAGATGAATTTGGGATGCCGGGAGCAAATGATCCCGGAAATAGAAATCCCATGAAATTTGACGGACTTTCTAAGGAGGAATTGGCCTTAAAAACTTGGGTACAATCTTGCATACAGTTAAGGCGGAATAGTATGGCGATGATTTATGGCGATTTTGAAGTCCTTTATTCCGACTCCAATCATGTAGTTATAAAAAGAAGTTACAGAGGCGAAACGGTTTTCACCCTTATCAACAGAAGTAAAGAACCATTTTATTGGGAGCCTAAAGAAGGCTTCAATACCTATGGGAAGTTAAAAAAGCGGATTACCAATGGCAATATCGCTTATAAAGGCCTTTGGAAAATGGCTCCAAAAGCAGCCATGATTGTGCAATTTGAGAAATAAACTATGAAAAAATATCTATTTATAATGTTTTTGGGGCTCTTTTTCGTGCAAACTGAAGCCCAAACCGTATTACCCAAAAATCCGATAATGTATGAAGTTAATTTGCGGCATCATACCCAAAGTGGAGATATCAAAGGGTTTATTCCGAGCATTGAAGAGTTAAAATATTTAGGAGTAAACGTGGTATGGGTGATGCCCTCTCAGCCTATCGGCAAGAAGAAACGCAAAGCCCAAGGCGATATTTTCGTGGAAGATGTGACACAGGAAGTGGGGGCGCCAAGTAAATGGGACCGTTATAAAGGTAGCCCTTATGCAATTTCTGATTATACGGCTGTAAATCCAGATTATGGTACCTTAGCTGATTTTAGAGAAATGGTACGCGTTTGTCATGAAAATGGAATGATAGTGATCTTGGACTGGGTGGCCAATCATACAGCTTGGGACCACCATTGGATTACCGAACACCCGGAATGGTATATGAAAAATGCGGATGGTGCCATCACAGATCCTTTGGATAAGGCGGGCAAGAGTTTGGGTTGGACAGATGTGGCCAAGTTAAATTACAATGAGCCCGGAATGCGCAAAGCGATGATTGCAAGCATGAAGTTTTGGGTTGACAGTGTGGATTTAGATGGTTTTCGTTGCGATGTGGCTATGGATGTACCTTCCGACTTTTGGAAAGAGGCTACAACGGCCTTAAGGGCAGTAAAACCCGTATTCATGTTGGCCGAGTCTGAAGAACACGATATGGAGCAATTTAACGGACCTTTCAACTCCTATTATGGATGGGAAACCCATCATATAATGAATAAAATTTCACAAGGGAAAGAATCTCCAAAACTTCTGGCTAAAACGCTAACGGCCAAACAGAAAAAATTTCCCAAAGGAGTGTATCAGATGAATTTTATCACGAATCACGATGAAAATGCTTGGAATGGTACCTTATTTGAGCGCATGGGCGACGCATGGAAGGCAATGGCTGTTTTTACCTATTTTACCCCAGGTATCCCATTGTTGTATACCGGCCAAGAAGTAGGGAATAATAAGAGATTGGCGTTCTTTGAGAAAGACAATGTTATGGCGAGCCGCGATGCTATGGAAATTAGTCAGTTTTACCGTTCTTTAGGCGCTCTGAAGGGATCTTTAGCGGAGTGTGGCATTGGTGATTCTTCCGATGAAGGAATTGATTATGACGTGTGTGAAGGAAGCATTATTTCATGGGTGCGCGAAAGCAATGAAAGCGACAGAAAACAGCGCAGCAGAACCTACATTGCCGTAAATATGTCAGATAAGGTCCAGAAATGGGGCAAAAGACCTGCAGGAAAAGTGGTACTAAGTTCTGGCTTAACAGCGAATACGATAGAACCTTGGGGATATCGCGTAATTAAAATGACCTATAGGTCCAAATAGGCAAGGGTTGCGTACTGATGAATGATTCAGGGCATATGCCAACAAAAGAAAAGCCACGGCGAATGCCGTGGCTTTTCTTTTGCTAGTTATAAAGAGTTAATTAACAACCGCCTTGGTTGAAGAAATAGGTTAACGTTCCATCGACCATATCAGAGGTGGTTTTTACATTGGGTTTTACTATTTGCAGTTCGATTTTAATGATTTTTTGTCCGCTTGGAAGTGCATTAAACAACTTTTCAGGAATAAAACTGTACTGAAAAACGCCTGGTTTTATAATTTTCATTTTTAATACCGGAAAATCGGCCACTTTACGCGCATTTGCGGCAATCAAGTAGGAAGCTCCGGTTTCATCGTAGGCCACAGGATATACATAAAGCTCCTCTGCGTTTTGCATACTCACCTTCTCTTCGGCGTTATTATTGTAAAGAATAGAAAAAACATCTTGGGTAGTGCTGATCATGGTATCTTGTTTTGGACCTTTACCAAGAGGCACACTTAAGAATTTTACTACGGGACCAGCGGGAGGCTCAACAAGAACGGATAAATCTTCTGTTTTACGGTCGGGATCTCCATAACCTCCACCATCTTTGGGTTTTACCAAGAAATGGAAATCTTCTTTATAAACATTAGAAGCAGATGTTTCATAAAATTCGGTTGGAGTCATAGTAAAACTATACAGCCCTTCTGCTTCTTTGGTCATTTTTAAAGCGTCGTTGCTGTTTTTCCAAGCAGCACCGCCAATACCGTTGGCAAGCGGATGGCCGGCAGGATGTTCTTTTGGCTTCCAGGTCCAAATATAGATATCTTCAGTTTGGGCGATTTCTACGATACCCCAATCGTTCGAGGTGAGTTTTAAGTTCACCATGATCTTACAAGGTTTGTCGGGGGCAAATTCTTCTGGTTTGTCTAAATAAGCTGCTTGGGAAAATAAATTTCCGGTAAGCGCTATTGCAATAAATGCAAAAATAGATACTATGGATTTTTTCATTTTCTGCGGAATTGAAATTGATAAATGGTAGTGGGTGTTCCTCCTTCGCAATAGCGGGTTAGTTCAAATTCGAGCGTAGCGTCTACCGAGCGAACCGTGCGAAGTAAGCCACACGCGTAGCGGGTCGTATCGTTATTGGTATTGATGTTTAAGAAATTTATCCGACTTGGGGCTTCGTTATTATCAAAAGACCATTTACCAGAATCTCCTAAAAACAAGGGGTTTTTTTGATTGAATGAATAGCTAAAATCTTCAGAATTTACGGTGAGTTCAATATTGTTATCTACGAATAATTCGCTCACGTTCACGACGTTTTCTTTTTCTACATCTTTAGGGTCGTAATGGTATACTTGTGAAAGTACCCAAACATCGTTAATACCTTCAAGTTTGCTGGAAGGTGCATACAGCTCTTCTACAGGTTTTTTGCAGGCGCCGGCGGCAATAATGATTGCGATTCCGGCAATTAAAAGTTGTTTTTTCATTAGTTACATCCTCCTTCTTCGTTAAAAATAAATCCGGCGGTACGCTCGGACATAGGGAATTGTATGAGCATTCCTGGGCAATCCCATGGAGATTGACGAATGGTTAATGTTTCCCCAGCGGCGCCTCGGCGACGTAATTGTTGGGTCCAATCACCTTCAAATGCCAATTCTAACTGGCGTTCATTTCGGATTAATGTGCGTAAATCGTTTGCACTTATCGCGGGGTTGGTAGCTACAAACGCGGTATCGTAAGCGCGCTTGCGAATGGCATCAACAGCGCTAATTGCCGCATTTAAGTCTCCACCTGTTTCTGTAATACTCTCGGCATGCATTAGGGCAATATCTGTATAATGCAATAGGGGAACATTGAAAACGTCTTTGTCAAATTTATGGCACACGAAGAATTGGTTGGATTTTCCTTCGTTTTTAATTTCATAAAAAGCACTTCTGCGATCTTCTGGATTCATAGCAATTTTCATGAATGAGGCGGAAGGTTTAAGTGCGGGATTCGGGTTGTTATCAGAACGGTAATTATTAATAAAGGCGCCAGCGCGGTTGTCGTTATTGCTGGTACTGATTAATTGAAAGAATATTTCTTCGGGTGCACCTTGTACAAATCGATTTAAGCTGTCGGAGAAACCGTAATTGCTTAGGCCCATTAATTCATTGGTAATTTCTAATACTTCGTTATGTTTGTTCATGAGGAACAACACTTTCGCTTTAAGGGCTTTAGCGGCAAATACGTTGGCGTAATTTCCATTTTCGTTTGGAAGCATTCCCATTGCGGTATTGATATCATTCAGTACTTGTGTGTACACATCGCCCACACTGCTGCGCAATTCAATGTTTTTATCGGCTTTTAAACGAATCGGAACCCCGGGATGTGAATTGTCTTGGGTATATCCGTAAGGCTGCGCCCAAAGTTTGACTAATTCCCAATGACACCAAGCTCTTAAAAAATGACCTTCACCCATAATACGGGTTTTATCTTCGGCCGATAATCCCTCGATACTTTCGATGTTATCGAAAATGGTGTTTATTCGTAAAATGCAATTGTAGAAATCGAGGTATTCTCTGTCTGCAGTTCGGAAAGAAAATGTACCTCTGTTGAATATGGTGTAATACAGACTACCGGCAGAATTTTGGGGTTCAGAAAGATTTTCCCCCAATAATTCATGATAGTTTTGAACAGAGCCGTTCATTAGGTTGGCGAATTCATCATAACAGGAGTTCAAAAGGGCTTTGATGTCTTCGGGTGTTTTTAATGCTTCTTCGCTCAAGGTCAAATTTTCAGGGCGTAAGTCGAGCATTTTTTTACATGAACTTCCGGTTCCTAAAATTGCCGCAATGGCAAGGGCTCCAAGAATGCGCGTATATGTTTTCATGTTAGAAGGTTAAATTTAAGGTTAAATTATATGATTTTTCTTGTGGTGCAGTAAGATAGGTAATGTTAGAAGACATATTTCTATCCGCTGGATTTTCGAAATCACGGGCAATTTCTGGGTCACCACCCGTGTAATTGGTGAAGGTAAGTAAATTCACTCCCGTAAAGGTCAATTGGGCATTATCTACGTGTTTACCGAACCAAGATTTAGGTAATCTGTAGCTCAAACTGATATTACGCAATCTCAAATAAGATCCATCTTCTAAGAAAAGCGTGGTATTGTATTGGTAAGGATCTGGAGGGAGGCCATATTGTTCAGTTTGTAGCGACAATTTTGGGTATTTCGCTTCGTCTCCAGGCTTTCTCCAATGGTTGTAATAATCGGTGGTCATGTTCCAGTCTGTAACTACCCCATTTTGACGTTTACCCGAAGAGTTGTAAATATTTCCACCGATTTTATAGACAAATAGGAAGTTTAAATTCCAGTTTTTGTAGGTAAAGGTATTGGTAAATCCACCCACTGCTTTAGGGAGCACGCTTCCTACAGAAACGCGGTCTTCATTGGTCCAGGTTAAGGTTTCTTTGCCATCTTTGTCAAGGTAAACAGGGCGGCCGGTTTCTTTGTCCACATGTGAAAAACGTACGATATAATTGGTTCCGATTGGCTCACCAACCACCACGCGGGTATCGTTGGTTCCGCCTGAAACAGCATCCTGGGTGTAAACACCAATATCCAAAATTTTGTTGTAGTTACGGGCAATATTGAATTGGGTTTTCCAACTGAAATTTTCAGTGCGGATATTGGTTGAAGAGAATGAAAATTCAATTCCTGAATTGTTCACTGCGCCTACGTTGTCATAGTAAGAAGAAAATCCTAAAGAACGTGGAACCGCGAGGTCTAGAATTACGCCATTGGTCGTTTTATTGTAATAGGCGATTTCCCAAGTAAGGCGATTTTTAAATACACCTCCTTCGATAGAAAGGTCTAACACATCACTGGTTTCCCATTTAAGATCTGGATTTGGTAATCGCGTAGGGAAAATACTTGGATTTCCGTTATATCCGTATGAGTTTTGAGCGGGAGTAAAGGTTCCGCGCCAAGCATAGTTTTGATTTGGGGTGTTTCCTGTACGACCGTAACTGGCTCTTAATTTTAAACTATTGGTTTTACCCCATAAATCGCGCATGAATTCTTCTTCGCTTAATAACCAAGCACCGGAAACCGCTGGGAAATAACCGAAAGCATTGTTAGGACCAAATCTTGAGGATCCATCCGCACGCATGGTGAATTCCATTATGTATTTACCCATATATTTATAATTCCAACGGGTGAAATAACTCAAGAAGGCAAAAGCCTCTGCTGGATTTTCACGTTCTACGCGGGTGGAAGCATCTCCAAAGCTTTCGCCTTTGTACAAGGCTTGATTGGCATCGGCTACTTCTATATATCGCGATGTTAAATTACTTCTTTGGAATTCCATACCCACCATGGCGCTTAAAGAATGGATGCGATTGTCAAGAACTTGATAATTGCCCACAAAGTTGTAGTTATAGTTGAACGTTTGCCTTGGAGAACGCTTGGCAATACCAGCGTGATTGGTATTGATCATGGCTTGGGGCTCGTATATGTCTTCGAAAAAATCCATGTAATCAATGGCTCCAAATGCGGTAAGGGATAATTTATCGTTCACCCGATAGCTGGCCTTTAGGTTGTTGATGCTTCGGTATTCGGTAGTTCTCCAATCTTTTAAGTTACGGATAGCAACGGGGTTCCAACCGCCATTGCCAGAATTCCAGAATTTACCTGACGTATCGTAAATCGGATAGATGGGGAGTGCTGTACTCATTGCCGCTCCAAAGCCGCCGCTCCAGGCGCCATCTACGCGGGTATTTACCCCTTTACTTATTGATGTACTGGCGGTTATGTTTAAGTTTTTGATGGGCTCCCAATCGATATTTACACGTGCTGATTGACGGTCGTAATTACTTCCAATAACAAAACTTCCGTTATCTTCCCAAGTAAGACCCACATAGGCGCCAAAAGTACCCTTGCGGTACGTGGTTCCTAAAGAGTATAATTGTTTGAATCCCGTACCCATCGTTTCATCAATCCAATTGGTATTGGTTTTGCGGGCATCATCCCAAGAAATGTTATTGGGCAAAGGGGCCAATCCAACGCCACCGTCGTTTTCCCAAGCTTCCTGATACAATTGAAGGAATTGCGTGGAATTGAGCATTTGGGGTTTAAATGTAGGTTGTGAGGTTCCAACACGAGAAGTAAATTCGAACTTCAAACCCGATTTCTTTGCTCTTTTTGTAGTGATTAAGATTACCCCGTTCGAACCTCTAGATCCATAAATGGCCGTGGCGGCTGCATCCTTGAGGATTTCAATAGATTCAATATCGTTTGGATTGATGGTAGCTAAAGGATTGTTGTTAAAACCACCATTGTTACCGTTTATGAAATAATCTTGACTGATAGGAATTCCATCTACAATATACAAAGGATCGCCCGCCGCGGAAATAGAGGCAACACCGCGTACACGAACCAAACTACCCGAACCGGCCACACCCGAACCCATTGTTATTTGTACACCGGCGGCTTTACCTTGCAAGGCTGCTTCAAAACTGGGCGCAGGCATATCAAGGACTTCCTTTCCTTTCAATGAACTAACGGAACCCGTTAAATCTTTTCTTCGGGAAGTTCCATAGCCTACAATTACCACTTCACCGATATCTTCCGCTTCGGGTTGTAGAACAAAGGATTTTTCTAAGGTTTCATTGGCAACTAGAGAAATTACTTCGCTTACCGTTTCAAATTCGGATTTTCGAATTTCAACTTCATAATTTCCGGGTGCTAACTCTAACACAAAAAAACCTTTTGCATCCGTGCTTACGGAAGCATTGATTTTGCTGACTTTGTTGCTTACTTTCACATCGGCGCCGGATATACCCGAGGCGCTGTTACTCTTAACGACTCCCTTTAAAATTGCATTTTGGGCAGATACCGAACATGCATAAAGGGCGAAGATCGTAAAAATAGGTTTTAGGAATCTTTTCATATAATCACAGATTATCAAGGTGTCAAAAGTACACTTTCTATCGAAAGAATCAAGAGTTTTATCGTCATTTTGCGTAAATATTTAGTTATTGTGAAAAGTACAAAAAGAACACAATCAATTGATAATGGTGTAGCAATAAAACAGAAAGGGGTGTGCACTTTTCGATAAAAAAAGTGTCTTGCAAATGCGATTAAGCCGGATTTTCAGACGTTTTTTTGTGGAGTATATCGAATTTTTCTTGTGGATTTTCCTTCTGCGGGGGAGCAATCTTTTGCTTTTTCGAGAAGAGCGTTGCACCCATCATAAACAAAGAGGTAATCAAAATAATTTGGGTAATTAGGGTTTGATTTACGGAATCTAAAGTCTGAGAGGCAGGGATACTGATAAACAACAATATGGTTATCAATCCGCGAGGTGCTACGTAAGCCAAAGGGAATACCGGTAATTTCAATAAAATTAATTGCAGAATTCGCAATAGCGCAATCATGATAAAAATAATTAGGGCTAAAGCAAGGGTTGCGGGATTAAGGAGCGAGGGTAAATCAATGGTAAAACCAAAAATCACGAAAAAGGAAACGCGCACAACAAAGGTGAGTTCAGTGGTAATTTCTTCAAAGCGATGGATTTCTTTAATGAGATTTTTAGGGTCGAATTTCTGGAACCACTTCAAGGAGGTGATTTTTTCAATATTCGCGACAACCAACCCAAAAACGAGAATCAAAATCAATGCGGGCAAGTGAAATCCCTTTGCCAGGGCATATAAAAACAAAATCAATGCAATAATGGGTATGAATTTAATTTTATGATGTAATCGACTTAAAATCAAGGTTAGAACCAATGCGGCAACTATTGAAAAGAGAACACTGATTCCAATTTGTGCCGTAAAATTCCATAAACTGGCGGCATTTATAACAACAGTAGCACTGATATAATTGAAGAAAGTTACTCCAATAATGTCCGACAAACTGCTCTCGAAAATAATAAATTCTTTGTCCTTTGCACTCAACATTTTAGCCGTAGGTATGGCAATTGCACTGGAAATAATGGAAATAGGAATGGCATTCAGCAAAGAATCTTTAAAGGAATACCCTTGCATGTTGAACCAGAAACCCAAAGCGAGGCAGAGGGTTATAATAGAAAGAAAAGCCAGACCAAAGGTCTTTGATAATAAGGGAAGTTTTTCGCGGGTAATTTTTAGCTCCAAAGTTCCCTCTAAAACAATAAGAATCAAACCGACCGTGCCCAATTCTGGTACAACATTCGAAAAATCGGGCTTTTCCCATCCCATAAACGTAACGAGCTTTTGACTCAACATCCCCAGTCCCAAAAGAATGATTACGTTGGGAATTCGGGTCTTAGGAGATAAGACTTCGAATAAGTAGCCTATCAGGATTAAGGCACTAAATACGAAAAGAAAAGAGATATGCATCGATTGAATGGGTGAAGATACGGGTGTGTTTTAAATTTAGCAAAAGTATGCTCAGAATCTTCGATGTTTTCAGTTTTGGGGAAGTTGAATACGAGCTTGTCCGTGATGCAAATGAAGAACACCCATATCCGTTTCGATTATAATCCGACCAAAGGAATCTGCCCCTAAGATTTTGGCGGTAATGGTTTCCGGACTGTTTTTGAATTTTTCTGGGAAGTCTATCGAAATGCAAGCGAGGTCTTGTAGGCGCCACAGACAAGAATTGTAGTCGTTTTCGATGGAATGTGAGGGCTCTTTTTTCAGAAAGGCGTTTAAATAATTGCACAAATCAAGACAGAATGCATGAGGATCATCGAGGGTTTTGGGGTTGATTTCTTGGATGGAGGTAGCGGTTTTTATTTGGGGTATGGGTTTTAAATTAATGCCGAGTCCGAGCACCAAATATTGACAATCCGTTTTGGAAACGATATTCATAATCATGCCACCGCATTTTTTATTTTGGTAAATTAGGTCGTTGGGCCATTTCAGACAAAATTCGGGATGAATTTTTTCCTGTAGGAATTGGGTAATGCCGATACTGAGGTGTTTGTTAATTTGAACCCAAGGTATTTTTATATTTTTGGGGAAGGGCCAAGCCAGGGAGAAGGCCAAGCCAGAATCGGGAGGACATTCCCAAGAATTCTGTGCTTGTCCATAGCCAGCCGTTTGGTGGAACGAGTACACGGTTTGTGCCAAATGCGGGGGACTATCGGGAAGGTTTTGCAGCAAGAAGCTTTGGGTAGAGGGGATTTCTGTTAGGTAAATGCGCTTCATGCGTGGGTATTTGGCGATTTTTGGCTTAAAATAGCGTTCTTTGCACAAAGAAACGATAAATGGCAGTAAGAAATGCAAACGATCCTGAGCTCATGATGAAAATGGCCGTTCACGGTTTACAGGAGAAAAAGGGAGTAGATATAACGAGTATTGATTTAAGAAAGATTGGATCTTCATTCACAGATTTTTTTGTTATTTGTCATGGAGGCAGCAGCAGGCAAGTAGATGCCTTGGCAGATAGTGTAGAGGAGGCGATGTTTAAGGCATTGAAGGAGAAACCCAGACACAGAGAGGGCGGAGATCATGCGGAATGGGTATTATTAGATTATTACAGTGTGGTGGTGCATGTATTTTCGAAGGAGCAACGCGATTTTTATGCATTGGAAGAGTTGTGGGGAGATGGAATAATCGAGCGTTACGTATAATATTTTAAAAAAAGTTTGGAGAGTTGATAAAAATATGTATTTTTGCACTCCCAAAGACAACGAGGCCCGTTCGTCTATCGGTTAGGACACGTCCCTTTCACGGATGAAAGAGGGGTTCGATTCCCCTACGGGCTACAAGCTAAAAGAATTTCCTAGGAAATTTAGCAAAGGTACATCGCGGGATGGAGCAGTGGTAGCTCGTCGGGCTCATAACCCGAAGGTCGCAGGTTCGAGTCCTGCTCCCGCTACTAGAGGAGAAAAGTCGTCAGCAATGGCGACTTTTTTCATTTTACGCCAGTTCAAAGTCCTTGTAAACACTGGGATTATAGGGATCAAGTTATATTTCTGGGGGGAAATGAAAATTTAAACGGATTTTTGCATTCTAAAATTATGCACGAATCCTTGAATATTATCCTAAATCTTGTATTGCCCGCTGGCGTTAACAAATATTTCGAGATCTAGCTAGAAGTGGAAAATCAGGAATAACTTACAACATCTTCCCGGCAATGTTCTATAATTGCGTTTCAAAATCTTACGTAAATGTTAAATAACATACTTGCCGCTATAGTGGTTTTGTTACCCCTGGTGGCCACCTTTTTCGGGATTCGAAAATTTATCCGTGAAATTCGCAAACCTGCAAGGAGTTACGCGTTCAACAGAAAGGATATCGAAAAATTATGGGTGTTGCTACAAAAGGCATCGTTCGATGAACTTGAAAGCAGTTTGAAAGAATTATCACCGGATGACCTTTCTCTTGCTTTAGACCATCTTAGCTTGGTAAGTACCGAAAAAAAAATCCTAAAGATAAAAACTAAAAGCGGTGAAGCGCCCGTTTTTGAGTTGCTTTATGGTATTTGGCACCTTCACGAAGCTTGGAAAAAAAGAGGACATTCTTTGGCATCTGAGCTTACGGATAAACAAGTACAAGGTTTCACGGAACATTTGAAACTGGCTTGTCAAGGTATCGAGGCGGCTTTACAAGATCCAAAATTGTCGGTAGAAGCACACAGCCGACTCATTCGGGCGTATATGAGTTTGGGATATGCAGATACTGCGCGGGAACATTTTAAGGAAGCCATTAAATCTAATCCCAAACATTTCTGGTCGTTTTTGCATTATGCAGAACTAATTCAAAGTAAATGGTATGGAAGCGAAGAAGAGGTGCGCGCTTTTTACAAACAATTACCACAAAATGATGGCATTAAAATCGCAGTGAAATTGAAACTATTAAACGATGGAATCCTATCGGGCGAGGATTATTTCGATATTTTTGGAGATCAACTCGATGATGAAATAGCTAAAATTTTAAAGAGCGTTGAACAAGAATTGGAATACAAATCGCTAACCACATCGGCATTGTATGTCATTTATGGATACCTTTATGTATTACCAGCAACTGAGAATAAGGTGTTTAGAAAGAAATATGAAAAATTGATTAAAGGCAATTATGCGTTGTATCCGTTTGGATATCTTTAATTTTTTTCAAAGTGACCCACCGAATTTA
>JAULUW010000090.1:0-3575 GCA_032111345.1 Bacteroidia bacterium | reverse complement strand
TGAAACAACAGTTGCACCATACTGTAATGGAAATCAATCTGGATGCGGTGCGCTATAATTATCAGTATTTCCGAAAGCATATAAAGACGGATGTTAAGGCCATGGTAATGGTGAAGGCTGCCGGCTATGGCAGTGGAAGGTACGAGGTGGCAAAGGCGTTGGAATCATTGGGCGCCGACTATTTTGGGGTCGCTTATGCCGATGAAGCCGTTGAATTAAGAGCTGCGGGATTGAAAGCGCCCATTATGGTCATGAATACCGATGGGAATGGACTCAGTCAGTGCGCAGAGCATGGCTTAGAACCGGTAATTTACAACGAGCGCAGTTTGAAAGAATTATTGACTTTGGTTAAGGACCGAAATATTGCCATTCACTTAGAATTGGATACGGGCATGCACCGTTTAGGATTTGCGGTTGGTTCAGATTGGGAATTCTTGAAAGGACTTCCAGAAAACATACGCGTGCGGAGCGCGTTTACCCATTTATCCGCTTCTGAGAATCCCAAAATGGATGCTTTTAGCAAGGAACAATTGGAACATTTCAAGCTTGAAAAACGGGCGATAGAATTGGCTTTGGGCTATGGCATTATGGGTCATGCTTTAAACAGTTCTGGCATCGTGCGTTTTCCGGAATATCAAATGGATATGGTGCGCTTGGGAATAGGGTTGTACGGTCAGGAAACCGAATGGGATTCTGATTTGAAATCAGTGGCGGCTTTATACACGACGCTTACGCAAATTCATGAGGTTGCTGCGGGAATGGGTATTGGATATGGACAATTAGACGCTGCCGATCACAATCGAAAAATTGGCACCATTGCAATAGGATATGCGGATGGCCTGCTTCGCAAGTTTGGCCGGGGCAATTGGGAAGTGTATATCAATGGGGCTTTGGCTCCGATTGTAGGCAATGTGTGTATGGACATGGCCATGTTGGATGTGAGTGCGATTGATTGTAAGGAAGGCGATCGGGTTGAAATATTCGGTCCGAACCGACCTATAAAAGAAATGGCCCGCCGAGGCGAGACCATTTCGTATGAAATATTAACCACTATTTCGCAGCGGGTACCCCGCTTATTTGTTGGCGAATTTTAGAACTCCAAGCTTAAGCACCTTTAAGGCTATGGAACGGATTTTTGAGGTTTTTATAGCTGGTAATATCTACTTTTAAAGAACCTACATAAATATCAGTTTGGATGCGGATGGGGATGTGATTTTCATCGTCGCTAACCCAAACGGTCATGGCATCTTCGTCTTTGAACACCCTATCCACCACCAATTGTGGTTTTAATTTGATGCAGGCTACCTTGCCTAAGTCGGTATCGATGGTTTCTTTACCTTCATAGCGCACGCTGAGTTTATGCAATTTGTTATCGATATAAATATCCATCGGAAATTTATATCCTTTGGCTTTGTTGCGGTAATCGAAGGTGCGCATATAGTAAATCGCTGCAGCAACATCCATGGTATGGTCGGTGATGGAGATTTTACCTTCTTTGTTTTTAAGCCATTTTTCTTTGTGATTGTATATGGCAATATCCTGATGGTAGTAGGCATCTTCGCGCACAGTTTTGGCATAGCGAAGCGGAGTATGACTTTCAGCATCCACCCAACTTTCAAACTTGTCGCGTACCCGGAACATCCAACTGAAACTGTTTATGGTTTGTCCTTCGATTTTAAGGTTATACGCAGGTCGGTTATGTATTTTCAGGGGCTTTGACACGCTCATTTGCACTACTGCCGCATTCATTACCCCGTAATGTACGCGGTAATTAAGCTCTTCAGAACCTTGATAAGCTTGGTTATTGATGGCTTTTGAGAAGTTGTTTTCGGGAAGTCGGTTAAAAGACCATAGGGCCATTCCGAGTGCGAGGCTTAATGCGGCTGGGAAGATAAATGTAGCTTTCATGGTTTTTAGTTTATGGGTGCTTATATAAACTAAGACACCGTTTTGAGAGGTATCCCCCAAATGAAGGCGTTAAGCGCAAAAATTGACCTATTTTTGTTTATGGAAAATCGCAAGAGGCTTACGCAGTATTCAAAAGGAAGTGGTTGTGGATGTAAAATCCAACCCGCTGTTTTAAGCGATTTGCTGGGAAATACACGCTTGAATAAGGAGGAATATCCGCAAATTATCGTAGGGAATTTGCAGAACGACGATGCTTCTGTGTATGATTTAGGCAATGGAACGTATCTCTTGCAAACCATCGATTTTTTCACTCCAATGGTAGATGATCCGTATACCTTTGGTCAAGGAGCGGCGGCAAATGCCGTGAGCGATATTTATGCAATGGGGGGAAGGCCGATTATGGCGAACGCGGTTTTAGGATGGCCCATCGAGGAAATAGATTTAGATATTGCCAAGGCGGTACTAGCGGGTGGCGCTGATTTATGCAGGAAATTAAACCTGCCTCTGGTAGGCGGACATAGTATTGATAGTCGGGATCCCATTTATGGATTGAGTGTTACGGGTTTGGTATCAAAAGACAAGCTGAGAACGAATGCAATGGCACAATCGGGCGATTTAATTGCCTTGACGAAGCCTTTGGGAGTGGGAATGCTTGCCGCTGCGCACAAACGAGGCCTTTCAAGTCCCGAACAAGATCGGGATTTGTATCAGAATTTAACACAGACCAATGAAATTGGAGCCTTATTAGCAGATATTTCTGGGATTCATGCGATGACGGATGTTACGGGTTTTGGACTTTTGGGACATTTATTGGAAGTATTGCTTGCGTCGGATGTTTCTGCGGAGCTAGTTGGAACGGATATCCCCAAAATAGCGTCAGCGGAAGCATTAGCGGCCCAATTTGTTTTGCCGGACAATGCCATGCGCAATTGGAACGCCTATGAATCGATGGTGGATGCCCAGCACATGGAATCCTTTCCTTGGTTGGTGGATCCGCAAACGAATGGGGGGTTGTTGTTCACATTTTCAGAAGGTTCGTTACCAGAAATTCAGCAATTGATGTCGGCCCAAGCCCAGGAATTTTGGATTATTGGCCGCACGCATTCGATAGATGCTTCATCCCCAAAGAGGGTCGCGATTTTATAGCGCCGTAATATATTGCGGCTCTGGGGATGTCGTTGCTGCGTACAATATTGCCGCGGAATCATAATGTCTTGCTTTAATTACATGTCGGAAATATCGAGGCACAAAGATTCGATGGTGTATTTATGAAGGAATTTTGTTTTCATAACGGCTATTTTATTTGCCAATAATTGGGGTTTGAAGTTTTTTCTATTTCGCTTTACTTCCGCTACTATCGCCTTTTTATTATCGAGGGTAATAGCTACAATATCTACCTCGTTTTGGGAGCCTTTAGGTTCCCACCAAGACCCTATAATTTTATATTCGAATCCCTCTTTCATTTTTTGTTTGAAATAAAGTTCTAAAGATTTTCCTGAATAAATTAAATAATCTTCCTCGATTATTCGTGTTAATCCTTTAAAGTTGCCCAATTCAATTAGCGGTCTATTTCGCTCCATGTATCGGAACCAGAATCGCAGAAAGTTGTCAGATATTTCGTATCTAACCGTCTGTGAACCCTCTTTGGCAAACACGGGTCGTTGCTT
>JAULUW010000089.1:0-28342 GCA_032111345.1 Bacteroidia bacterium | reverse complement strand
TGGCCCTCCCAAACTTGGAATTGAAGGACCGCCTTGCCATCTTCATCCGTCATAACGGTTCCTAAAACAGTATCTTCCTTCACCTGCTGACCTTTATTCACGGTTATGGTCGACATTCTAGAATACACCGTAAAATAGGCACCGTGATTAATTAGTACGGCTTCTCCTTCTCCGGGTATCGATAAAATTGCGCTCACAGAACCTTTATAAACCGCTCGAACCGATTGCTTGGTGCCGGTGGTGATATCAATGCCATTATTTTGTAGGGTGATATTATTGAATTCAGGGTGTTTATGAACTCCAAATGTTTGAGAAACAAAGCCTTGGGCAACAGGCCAAGGAAGCCGTCCTTTACTTTCCTTAAACGAGGTACTTATTGCTTTGTTTTCAGATTCAGAATTCGTTTTGTTCGCTATTGGTTTTTTGCGTTTATTATCGCGTTCTTTCCTTTTTTGTTCGGTTTCAATTTCTCTGGCAATCGCTATTTTTATGGCCTCATTTAACTTTGCCATCTGTTTTTGTTTTTGGGAAATGCGGTTGTTTAGAGCATCTTCTTTTTTAGAAAGTTCAGCGACTAACTGAGTTTTGGTAATTTTATCGATTTCTAAATTTTTGCGTTCTTGCTCCTGGGCCATCAGAAGTAAGGTTTTTTCGTTTCGAACTTGGTTTAATGCATTTAGCGCATTTTCAACTTTGATTTGCTGGTCGTTAAGTTGTGCAATTTGGAAACGTCGTTGATCGGATACTTTTCGAAGATATTTCCATCTGCGAATTGCTTGTTTTACGTTATTTGAAGAAAAGATAAAGGCAATTTCCCGACCCGACTTTCTGGTTTTATAAGCTTTTTTAACGGTGTGGTTGAGTTTTTCTTTCTCTTTTTGTAAATCCTCCTGCAAAACAGTTAATTGCTTAAACTCGCGTACGATTTCCTGTTCTGTTGCAATTACCTCTTTTTCTAAATTTTGAATCAGCTCTTCGCGTTGTGTAATAATCCGATTTAATGTAGTCAGTTGATGCAATGTTGCATTTTTCTTGGATGTTGTGGATTTTAAAATCCGCTGACTTTGCGCGATTTCTCGTTCAACTCGTTTGCGTTTGGCTTCTAGGTCTTTTCGAGAGTTTTGGGCATAGCTTGGAATACTTAAAAGTAAGCACACCCATATAAAAAGACGCTGGAATGAACGTCTACCAAGACTCCACAAGTGTATATCCATTCGGCACATTAAACGGGTACGAAGGTATGCCTTCGAAACTTGAGTTTTTTAACCGAACATCTAGTTGTATAGTTTTTAAGGCATCTTTCAAGATAATTCGTGTTTTCGACGCAATGGCCCTTTCGGGGGTTTTTGCTGCCAAACGGGCTTCATATTTGGCGTTTAAATTTCGATTATTCACCTTATCAATAAGAGTATTCTCAGAAAGTGTTTTATCGGCATTGCATTTAAAAGAATATCCGGGATAGAAGTTAGATACACCAGTACCGCTATTTGCAGTAGGGTCATACATAATCTCTTGCGTTAATACCTCCCCTGTAAACAGCCGTTGTAAAGCACCTAATTCTGCAGGAAGTTGCGTGCTGATTTGCAATTCTTTAAGGGAAATGCGGTAATAGTTTTTATTCAACAAATCCAAGGCATGTAACGTATCATTGCGAATAATGCCTTTGGCAATTTGGAAACCTATGGATGCTGTAATTGAAAACCAAAAAAGGCTGTCGCGGTGCATTCGAAAGCTCATCAAGCCGTTATAGGCATTGCCTTCTCCAAGATCTATGTCTATGTCGTACCTACCGCTAAACGTAGTCCAATCTAATTGTCCTATTCCCTCATTACTGGTTGCAAAATGAAATTTAGAGGAGTCTGAGTTTTTAAGGCTGGATGTTTTGGATGATTTAGGGGCAATGTTCGCAGGGTAATCCTGATCCTCTAAAATTATTACATTCACTGAATTTGAATTTCCCGAAGAATCTAAACGATCTTTTATTATGGGTATTTCTTTTTTAGGAATTTGGCCCTGTTGTTGACTAAAGCAGGAAGTAACGCCTAAAACAGCGGTAATGAGAAAAGTGAGCGTTTTCATTTATTTAGAATTGGGGTGAAGAATTTGTTTGATGGTAAATATGGGAATGTTCGGGTTATTGGGTGATTCTTTCTCCAGTATTTTCAAGAGCCCATTACCTGTTTCCGCATTGCCCTTTTTTATCTGTAAATCGGCTTCTATAAACCGCCATGTTTCGCAAGGAACTTTAGGAATATTGAATTTGGAAATCGTTGTTGATTCCAGCATTTGTAATACAAATTCGGCAAATGCAATGTGTTCATTTAAAAAGGGATATAACAAATAAAATTGATTGAGATCCTCTTTTAAAGCACTTGTTTCATTTAGTAGATAAGCCAATAAAAATCGCAGCTCTAGCCATTGAAAATTACCGAGATCGGATTCATGACAAAAAGTGATTTCTGTGTAAGCTGTTTTATAATCTCCAATTTTCATGCTCGCCAGCGCATTGCTTAAACACGTTTGTTTGGAATCAAGGGGTGTTTTCATCCCTAGGTACTGTTTAAAGTGCTCTAAACGTTGCACCAAATCAGGGCGATTGTCGTATTTCTCACAGAGTCTCTCAAAGGCATTAATTGCGGAAAGGGTATCTTTCATTGCGAGATATACAGAAGCTATTTTCTCGGTGAGTAAAGGGCTAAGGCCAAATTGGGTTTCCCAATTTTGGGTTAGGATTATATATTCTTGAACTTGTTTGCGATTTACCGCATTTTGTAGAGCATCCTCATAACGACTTATATAGCGTGGTTGCTTTTCGATGAGTTTTAAGCGGATTTTCCATGCAGATTGGAAATCGTAGGAAAGTTCCAGAAGATTTGCGTAATGCAAAAGGTAGGCATCTTCGGTACTGTCTAAGGATGTGGCGGCGGCCGCATAGTTAAGAGCTTCGCTTCGTTTACCTAGGTTTTCGTAACATTGAGAAATACGAAATGCAGCTGCAGCAGAAGGACTTTGAAGACTGTCTTCATAAACGGCAGAAAACCCCTTCAGGGCATCGGACCATTTGGATAATTGAAATGCGATTTCTGCTTGATAAAACCCTTGTTTTGGGCTATTTTGAGCTTTGCCATGTTTCCCTAAAAAGAAAAACATGGCAAAAAGCAAAGCAATTTTTATTTCATGCTGGCATAATCGCCAATGCTGAATTCTTTTGGATTTCCTTCTAAGCATACATGGTTTCCGATCATGGAGTTTTCACAATTTAAGCCGGTTAAAAGGGTTTCTTCTCCAATGATACTGTTGCTAATAACGCAATTTTTTAGTTTAGAATTGCTTCCGATGCTTACAAAAGGACCAATTTCACAATTTTCTAGTTCAACGCCGTCTGCGATATAACAAGGTTCCGTAATGATTACGCTGTTATTGAAGCGTCCTTTTTCAATAGCAAATTGGTCTTTTTTATTTGCTAAAACGCGCTGATTGGTGAAAACGGTTGCGGAATAATTTCCACAGTCGAGCCATTCTTGAACAGCCCCTGGGGTAAATGTCATTCCTTTGTTTTTCATGTTCTCCATGGCATTTGTAAGCTGGTACTCGCCTTTATCTTTGATATCGTTATCAATTAAAAATTGCAATTCTGATTCTAAGGTTTCACCGCTTTTGAAATAGTAGATACCGATAATTGCGAGGTCTGAAACGAAAGTTTGCGGTTTCTCTATAAAATCGGTGATGATACCCTCTTCATTGTATTTTACAACGCCAAAAGCGCTTGGATTTTCCACTTTTTGAACCCAGATTACGCCATCCTTTGTTTTATCCAGATTAAACTCCGTGCGGAATAGGGTATCTGCAAAGGCAACGATAAGTTCTCCCTTTAGGATTTCACGGGCACACAAAATGGCATGACCGGTACCTTGAGCGGCATCTTGATAGAAAATATGTCCTCTGGCACCAACGCTTGTCGCTATTTCTAATAATTCTTTTTCGATAGCATCGCCAAATCGGCCAACTACAAATCCAATTTCATTAATGGGTTCGCCACAAACGGCAGCAATATCTTCTATTAACCAGTGTACGATTGATTTTCCCGCAACTTTCAATAAGGGTTTTGGCGTGGTTAGGGTATGTGGGCGCATGCGCTTTCCCATTCCTGCCATAGGGATTATTAAATTCATGTTGTTTTCAGAATTAATTAAAAGGAGTGCAAATTACGGCAATGTTTGTTAAAAAACGGTGAATTTCATGTTATTTCCCGCTACTGCCATATCCACCTTCGCCCCGTTCGGATTTATTTAGGTGAGTGGTTTCATCCCAAGAGATGATTTCATGTTTGGCCAGAACCATTTGTGCAATACGGTCTCCAGACTCAATTTTAAAGGGTGTTTGGCCATGATTGATGAGCAAAACTTTGATTTCTCCCCGATAATCCGCATCAACGGTTCCTGGACTGTTAAGCACGGTTATGCCATTTTTAAGAGCGAGGCCACTCCTAGGGCGTATTTGTATTTCGTATCCTGGGGGAATTTCAAGGAACAATCCGCTCGGTATCAAGAATCTTTCACCGGGGGTAATTATTACCGGTTCTGATAAAAAGGCGTGAATATCCATGCCCGCGCTCAATGGTGTTTGATAATTGGGTAGGGGAGAGGTGCTTTTATTGATGATTTTAACCGTTACCATGTTGAAATCGCTTTTCGTAAATATAGATAGTAGCAAGGAATAATGCGAATAATGCTGCATTTCCGAAGAACCCAAGTTGGAGATTGAGGATTATATATCCCAAGATAAAAGCAGTGGAAAGCACGCCTAAAATCTGAGAAAGATTATAGGGAATGGGGTAATATTTACGAGATAGTAGGTACCCAATTACGCACATAGTGGCATACGTAATGAGCGTTGTGATGGCTGCCCCGAGGATGCCGATTTTGGGAATTAGCCCTATATTCAACACGAGCGTAATACCAGCACCTATAAAGGCAGGAATGGCGCCCATGTGTGTTTTTTCAGACACTTTATACCAAACCGAAAGCGTGTAATATATCCCTAAAAATAAATTTGCGGCAAGTAAAAAGGGAACGATTTTTATGCCATCTGGGTGATCGAAATAAGCTGGATTTTGTATCAATAAAGGTGCGATATAAGGCAAAACCAATAAGGTTCCGATATAAATTATGGATACTGCATATACAAACCATTTCATAACATACGCATAGGATTCGCGTGCATCCATTTGTTTTGCCTGTTCAAAGAAATACGGCTCCACAGCAAATCGAAATGCTTGTACAAATAGCGTAAGAACCATGCTCAGTTTGTAAAATGCGGAATAAATACTCACCTGATAATCGGCTTCAACAGTTGTAAATAGGGATTTTATAAGAATGCGATCAAAAGTTTCATTGATCATTCCTGCCAGTCCAATAAATATAATGGGATAAGAATAGGAAAGCATGCGTTTTAACAGCGCTGTATCGAGTCCCAATCGTAAATGTTTCATTACGGGAAATAGCAATACTAAAGTGCTGCAACTGGCAATAACATTGGAAATAAAAATCCAAGCAACTTGACTCTGACTCTGATACAGGTGCAGCGCCCATTCGTTAGATTTCCCCCAATAAGGTAAAAAAATCAGAAAAAACAGATTTGCGCCCACGTTTATTCCAATATTACTTAAGCGTACCCATGCAAAATTCCAAGGTTTTTGCTGTTGCCTTAAAAAAGCAAATGCCAAAGAACTTACGGCATCGGTTGCGAGAATAAGTGCAAACCAAAATGCGTATTCGGGACTCTGGGGATATCCAATGAATTCCATAATAGGATATCCGAAAAATCGGGAAAGCAAAACCCAGATAAAACCGGTCAGCATTAAAAAGTTCGCTGCGGTTGAGAACACAATTTCAGGTTGGTCTTTTTTGCGGGCAAAATTGAAAAAACCCGTTTCCAAACCAAAGGCAAACAATACAGCACCCAAACTGGCATATCCAAACATAACGCCTACAACTCCATAGTCAGCAACATCAACGAGGGTGCGTGTATATAATGGAACCAGTAAATAATTGATCAAACGGCCCAACATGGTGCTTAATCCATAAATGGCTGTTTGGGAAGCAAGTTTTCGGAGAACCGACATTGTTACAAAATTACGGAATAAGCTCGAAGTTCTCCCTTATCGATAACTTGGCTATCTAAATAATAAAGCGGAAGGCCTAGATTTTCAGCGTATAGGAATATTCAGAGAACCTAAAAACAGGCTCAACATGAGCCCATTGGTTACGGCGAAAAGGGCACCTTCTGTCACAGTACCGTAGCGTAAGTTTATCAATGTTTTTGGAGATCTTAAATCCAACTTTAAATGAGCAAGCATTGTTTACAATGCGAAATAGCAAGAATTGCTTGAGGTACTGTGATTTTATGGTGTTCCAAAACAAATTTCAAATTTCGTGCCAAAGTGCAACTAGCTTCTAAAATAGGAAGCGCTTTCAGGTCCAATATTGAATATTAAGTCTATTATTGATAGTCTGTTAATATGCCCAAATTTGTTTTCAAATACTTGATAATATTGTTTACAAGGTGTTTGATTTAGTGTACTCAAAAAGTGTTTACTTTCTTGGATGTCAAAGTCAACGATTTCTAATTCTTCTAAGCTTAACCAAGGCAGCATGCGTTGCATTAATTGCAATTGGAGCTCTTGGAAGGAGGGAATGTTTCGGTTGAGAATTTCAAAAATTTGATAATCGTAAAATTCGAAGAAGGGCGATTTCCCATAGGCTGTTTTTAATGCATTTTGATGTTCCCGAACCCATTTGTGCTGATAAGAGATTTCCCAAAATTGGGGTTCTCTATTTTTGGTATCGTGCGTTATCGGAATCCGGAGCAATTCAATTTGATTGGCACCAGAAATGGCATAATGGGCCGACTCGGCATGGGTAAATAGGGCAATTTTATTGGTATTTGCAGCCAATTGAAAATACGCAATGGGTGGAAATAAACCGTAAAAAGTCAACATTGCTTTATGGGAAGGGTGTCTGTTCGATTTGCCCATAGTTCTTTAATTTGAACTTGCAATTTGGGATGTTTCCAAGTAGGTGCTACATCAAGGAGTGGTTTCAAAACAAAATTGCGGTTTGGTATTTCTGGGTGTGGGATAATTAATTGGGGTGTTTGGATGATTTCATTACTGTAAAACAAGATGTCTATATCGATACTTCGAGGCCCCCATTTTTCATACCGAACACGCCCGAGTTGTTTTTCAATGGCTTGTAGTTTTTGAAATACCATTATCGGTGTGAAGGGGGTTTCTAGAAATAACACCTGATTCAAAAAATCGGGTTGATCGGTTTTACCCCATGCTTTGGTTACATAAAGGGGTGAAATTTGAATTAGGTTTCCGATATTTTTGGCAATAAGTCGATTACATTCCATCAAGGTTGCACGTGAATTTCCTTGATTACTGCCGGTGGCCAAGAATAAAGGTTTATATGAAAATTTCAAGATTTCGAAGATAGAATTAACCGATTAATTCGTCGTTTTTCAACTTATATTTCTTCATTAATTCATTAAGGCTATCGGCCGTAAAGAATTGATTTAAAGCGGCTAAATGTTTATCGTGATGCAAATCGGTGCATGCGTAATCGTAGTAGCCTTTTTCGAGTAACTCTGTTGCGGTTTTCTGAACATCTCTGCCATAGTAAGGTGTTAACGATAGCAAATTCAGTTGAAAATCGAATCCCAAGTCTTTGAGATAATCGTAATTCTTTTGAAAGTCTTTATGATAGTAATTGTATCTTTCTGGATGTGCTAAAATGGGAATGTATTTTTCTATTTGTAATTGAAAACTGTATTCCTCTATTTGCTCGGGTTTTTGAGCATAGGATAGTTCAACTAAAACCACATTATCTTTTATACACAATAAGGGCTTTTTACTTTTAAGATTTGATAAGAAAATATCGTCTAACATATATTCAGACGCAAACCCAGAAACAAGGGGAAAGGACTGATCTTTCAAAAAACCATTTAACGTATTGAATGCATTACCAATGGATTCGGGTGTATTGGGATGCGTATCGGCAATGGTATGCGGCGAAGCTTTAACATGGTTAAACCCTAAATCTCGTAATCCTTGAAACAAACGCAAGGAAGTTTCGTTGTTGGGTGAACCATCGTCGATACCCGGCAAAATATGATTATGAAAGTCTAACACAATTGGGAATAAAATTAGTGATTTTTTATGATGGTATCCAAATTTTAAAGGGTTTCACAAAATTGGAATGTTAAGATAGACCCAAAATAAATTGGATTTGTTAGGGATTCCGGAGCGTTTATGGCGTTAAGCGGCCGTACATTCTTGGGAATGGAATCGACTCTCTCACGTGTTTAAGCTTACAGATCCAAGTAACTACCCGTTCTAGTCCCAATCCGAATCCGGAATGTGGAACAGAACCGAAACGACGTAAATCTAAATACCATTCAAATTCGGACATTGGCAATTGGTGTTCGTGGATTTTCTCGATCAAACTATCTACGTTGGTTTCACGTTCCCCGCCTCCCACTATTTCGCCATAACCTTCAGGCGCCAATACGTCTACTCCACGGGCAAATCGCATATCTTCAGGATTTCTTTTGAGATAAAAGGCTTTTACTTCATGCGGCCAGTCGTAAACCATAACGGGTCGATCGAAAAGTTTCGTTAAAACGGTTTCGTCGGAACCACCAAAGTCATTGCCATATTCAAAGTTCCGTGCACTGTTGAGCCATTGTGGGATATTGCGTAAATCTTCCTCGACGTCGCTTTTTTCTTGTTTTAACTCATTGATTTTGGCCGTAAAGAAGTTGATTTGTCCCTTTTTCATTCCACCTGCGTTAATTTGTGCTTCGCGCTCTGCGATTTCGGCAATAATTTCTTCCAGGCGTATTTCGGCAGCTTTGAGTTCGGATTCTAGCAGTAAAATACTGTTCTGACCGTTCACGTCTTGTTCGCCTTTTATGATGCGAACCGCTTCGTCGTATGTCATTCTTGGGAAACTTCCCAAAGAACTTTCTAATACAGCGGTATCGCGGCCAATGGTTTGCAATTCCTGGGAGCAACTCGCAAGCACGTCTTTGATTACATGTTGCAACATACCTTCAATGGAGTCCATATTTTGAAAAATATCGTAAAACGCCATTTCAGGTTCTATCATCCAAAACTCAGAAAGGTGTCTGCGGGTTTTTGATTTTTCTGCTCTGAATGTGGGTCCAAACGTATAAATTTTCCCCATAGCCATGGCCATGGCCTCCCCATAAAGTTGCCCTGACTGACTCAAATAAGCAGTATTGCCATAAAAATCGGTTTCGAATAGGGTAGACGTTCCTTCACAGGCGTTGCCCGTAAAGATGGGTGCATCCATTTGAACGAATCCCTCTTTTTGGAAATAATTATGAATGGAGAAAATAATGGTATTTCGGATTCTCATAATGGCCCACTGGCGGGTGCTGCGCAACCACAGGTGCCTTTGATCCATTAAAAACTCAATACCGTGTTCTTTTTTAGCAATTGGATAATCGACGGAATCTCCTACAATTTCGATTTGATGTACTTCTACTTCAATACCGCCAATTTGTTTTTCGTCTGCTTTTATATGTCCAACTACACTTATACTGGTCTCCAAACGGGTATTCTGTGCGGTTTCAAGTCCAATAGAATTTGCGGTTTCCTCTGTAATAACACATTGACAGAATCCGGTACCGTCGCGAAGCACAATAAATACAATGCCTTTACCTTCTCTTTTATTGGAAACCCAACCTTTGAGGGTTACCGTTTCACCTATTTTTTGACTTAATTGTTGGATATAAGTATGCGTGACTGACATATACGGGCAAAGATACTATTTTTGAATCGCTATATAATAAGGGTTAACGTGTATTGCGTTTAAGAGAATGCGTACATTTGTTACATGAACAAGGCGGAAATTTCGGTATTCATACCTTCCGGAGCAGGTGCTCCTGGATTTGCAGGAATATCGGCTTGTTTGCGCGAAAGTGATTCCCTTCGATTGGTGTCGGGCGATATGAATCCACAGGCTTATGGCAAACAACTATCGGATGCCTTTTACGAAATGCCTCATGCACGCGATTCTCGGTATTTTGAGAAGGTAAAGGAAATTTGTGTCAAGGAACACATTCAGGTGGTTTTACCAATAACAACTGCTGAATTGCCAATTTTAGCCCATAATCAGACTGCATTTTCGGAAATCGGAGTTCGCGTGATGGTTTCTCCTGAATGGGTGATACAAAAGAGCAACGATAAAGGTGAAATTCATAAATGGGCCGAAAAATTAGGGCTATCGGTTCCGTCGGGCGAAGTATGTAATTCTCGAAGTGCCTTTAAAGCGGTTGCCGAGCGATTATTTGAGCATCATACAGATCTTTTTTTCAAACCCATTGGGGGAAATGGTTCACGTGGTATTGGAAGGGTTTGTAGAGAATTATCTCAACAAAATGGCACAAATAAACCGGAATTAATGCCTTTACTTTTGCAGGAATGGTTGCTTCGATTACCGGAAACTTTCGATTCACCCCTCCTTTTAACGGCATATTTACCTGGAAAAGAATACACAGTGGATGCTTTTGTTTGGCCCGATGATGAAATGTTGATTGTACCTAGAAGTAGGGATAAAATCGTTTCTGGAATTAGTGTTTCTGGGAGTTTTGAAGCCCATAAGGGAATTATCGCTGAAACCCAATTACTTTTAACTTCTTTGCCGTTCATAGGTCCTATAGGGGTTCAATGGAAGGAGGATGAAAGCGGCACACCTCGCTTATTGGAAATAAATCCAAGATTGCAAGGGACCACTTCGGTATTGCGGCATGCAGGTTTGAATATTCCCTTGTATTCGGTATCTAAAATATTGGGATTGCCTGTAAATCCGCATATTGAAATTGGATGGAACAAGTCGTTTACCCGACATTGGCAGGACGTTTTTTTATAGTTTTAAGGAAATTCGTGTTGGGAAACGTTTTTTGTATTTATCTTCGCAACAACTATGAGCAACGAAAAACGCAATACCAAAAAATATTGGGCTCTTTGCATTGTAAGCGGCATCGCATTGACCTATTTTACAATATTTGTACCTGAAGCATTCTGGCTAGGTTTACCTACTTTTTTTGGAGGTATGGCTATGGCTATGGATTGGGTATAAAGAGCTGAAATTCTTATTTTTACATAATCTCGCCTTCGGGCGATTAATAAACTATTGTTATGGCAAATGCCTTTTGGTTTGATTTTGAAAAAGACGTTCAAGACCTTCAAGAACAGTTGAAGAAAGTTCAAGCAACGCACGAACAAGGTAAATTAGACATGTCTGATATGATTCAGACCATTGAGTCTAAAATAAAGGAAGCTCAAAAAACCGTCTATGCCAACCTAACAGGCTGGCAAAAGGTGCAAATTAGCCGTCATCCTGAAAGACCTTATACCTTAGACTATATTGAACATATTTGCACGGATTTCGTTGAACTCTTCGGAGATAGACAAATTCGGGATGATAAAGCGATTGTAGGTGGTTTTGCTAAAATTGATGGCAAACCTGTTATGGTTATTGGTCAACAAAAAGGGCGCAATACCAAACAAAGACAAATGCGAAATTTCGGCATGCCCAATCCCGAAGGATATCGCAAAGCTTTGCGCTTGATGAAGTTGGCCGAAAAATTTGATGTACCCGTTGTAACGCTTATCGACACTCCTGGGGCAAGTCCGGGTTTGGAAGCTGAAGAGCGCGGTCAAGGAGAAGCAATTGCACGCAACTTATTGGAAATGTCGGTTTTGGAAGTCCCGATTATATGTATCATTATTGGCGAGGGTGCTAGTGGGGGTGCGTTAGGAATTGGGGTCGGAGATCGTGTACTGATGATGGAATACACATGGTATTCCGTAATTAGTCCTGAAAGTTGTTCCAGTATATTGTGGCGCACGTGGGATAAAAAAGAATTGGCTGCGGATGCTCTTAAATTATCTTCCAGCGACATGTTTCACAATAATTTGGTAGATGGTATAATAAAAGAGCCTGCTGGTGGTGCGCATCATCATCCGGAAGAAGCGTATGCGGCTGTAAAAGCGAGTATAAAAAAAGAACTTAAAGCATTGACTGTTTTAGATAAAGCCACATTGGTTGCGCAGCGCATTGATAAGTTTTCCAAAATGGGGGTAGTAATTGAACCCGAATTGGGTAACTAATGAATGCGCGTATTTCTTCTTTATTAAAGATTCAATATCCCATAATTCAAGGGGGTATGATTTGGTGTTCCGGTTGGGAGCTGGCATCGGCCGTAAGTGAAGCGGGTGGATTAGGCGTTATCGGGTCGGGTAGCATGTATCCGGAAGTTCTAAGAGATCAAATTCGAAAGTGTAAGGCAGCAACCCAAAAACCCTTTGCGGTAAATGTGCCCTTGTTGTATCCCGATTTGGATGCACATATTGCCATAATTATCGAAGAAAAAGTACCGGTTGTAATCACCTCTGCAGGCAATCCAGCCACCTATACGGCTCAATTTAAAGCAGCGGGTCTGACGGTAATGCACGTAGTGTCAAATTTGAAATTTGCATTGAAAGCGCAAACGGCAGGAGTAGACGCTATTATTGCTGAGGGTTTTGAGGCAGGAGGACATAATGGCCGAGAAGAAACCACTACCCTGTGTTTGATTCCTTTATTGAGACCTCAAATAAAAGTTCCGCTTATTGCGGCGGGTGGTATTGGAGGGGGTGCCGCTATGGCCGCCGTTTTGTGTTTAGGTGCTGATGGCGTTCAAATGGGCAGTCGGTTTGCAGCTACTTTTGAAAGCAGTGCACACCATTCCTTTAAAAATGAAATCGTTAAGGCTGGTGATGGCGCTACTGCTTTAACTTTAAAGGAAATTACTCCCGTAAGATTGTTAAAGAATGCCTTTTATGAAAAAGTTCAAAACGCATATCAAGAAGGAGCCGACAAAGAAGAACTCACGGCTTTATTAGGTCGTGGACGGGCCAAAAAAGGCATGTTTGAAGGCGATTTAAATGAAGGCGAATTGGAAATTGGTCAAGTGAGTGCGCAAATAAATGAACTTGTGTCTGCCAGAAACGTTGTTGAACAAACAATACGGGAATGTAATAAGGTATTGCAAAATACGAGAAGTGCATTTATTTTCGATTAATCATGGGGGAGCAAGAATTAAATTGGAAGGTTATTTATGTTGCTAGTAAGCAAGAGAAAAAGGTTTCCTCCTATTTTGATAAAGCGGGTGTAACCCATTATTTGCCTTTAATTAGAAGTTTGAGATTTTGGAAAGACCGCAAGAAGTGGGTAGATATACCCCTTTTTAATGGATATTTGTTTGTGAATCCTAATGAAATGGAACGCGATATTATTCTGCAAACCCCTGGGGTAGTAAAATTTATCAGACACAATCAAAAAGATGCGACAATACCCGAAAAACAAATTAACTTGATTCGTGAGTTTGTCGCCTACGGTTATAATATAAGTGAGTTAAACCGTGATGAAAATTTCAAAGTCGGAGATATTGCAGAAATATTAGAGGGTCCATTAAAAGGGCAAGAAGCGGAAATTTTTACATCTGGAGATAGCAATTATATCGTGGTCTCTATTGAAGCGTTAAATCAGTCCATGAAAGTAAAACTTCCCAAAGAAATTTTAAAAATTAGAAAGAGAAAATCAGAGAAGGAGGAAATTAAACCCTTATGGTAGGAAATATAATTTTACTGCTTTCGCCGCATACAGATGACGGGGAATTGGGTTGTGGTGCAAGTGTAGCAAAATTTATTGAGGAGGGCAAACGTGTTATTTACGTAGCATTTAGCGCGTGTGAACAAAGCGTTTTACCCCAATTTCCTAAGGATATTCTCATTCAGGAAGTGAAACAAGCAACAGCAGAACTAGGCATTAAACCTGAAGATCTTTTGCTCAATCGATTTGAGGTACGAACGTTTAATTACCACAGGCAGGAAATCTTAGACATACTCATCCAGTTGAGAGAACGGTTTAAGCCAGACACTGTATTTATCCCTTCTTTAAATGATATTCATCAAGATCATAAAACGATCGCCGAGGAAGCTTTAAGGGCCTTTAAATTCATAAATATCTTCAGTTATGAATTGCCTTGGAATAATCTGAATTTTCAAACCTGTGCTTTTGAGGTCGTGTATGAACGGCATGTAAAGGCGAAGGTTAAAGCGCTGGAAAAATACCAATCGCAAGCCCATCGCCCTTATGCCAATGAAGAATTTTTACGATCCCAGTTGCGCATGAGAGGCGTACAAGTTGCCAGACAGTATGCCGAAGTATTTGAAGCAGTTCGTTTGGTGATGGATTGATCCTCTAGATGTTTTTTTGAGGAAATTCAGGCTTTTCGTTTTAAATTCGCTTCGATGATGCAGGTTTTTCAACAGTTGGTTTTCGTGCTTTGCTTGGCAACGGGCATAGAATTCTTCAGAAGAAGCGTTCTTACAATCAAAAGAAACATTCAGCTGGGTAGAGATATCGACCTATCCGATAATCCTAAAGATCGTTTGAAGCAAACCGCATTGGTGGCTTTAGGCCAAAGTAAAATGGTTCGCAGACCCGTAGCAGGTTTTTTTCATATCCTAATTTATGTGGGTTTTGTGCTCATCAATATTGAGGTATTAGAAATTTTATTCGACGGTATTTTTGGAACCCACAGGGTATTTGCCGGCTTTTTAGGGAAAACCTATGACGTGGCTATCGCCTTTTTCGAATGGCTTGCGCTGGGCGTATTATTGGCTTGTGTCGTTTTTCTTTTCCGCAGATATGTGCAGAAAATTCCTCGCTTTACCATGCGTGAAATGAAGGGATGGCCCACCAAAGATGCTACGATTATACTGTTTGTGGAAATTGTATTGATGGGGGCTTTGCTTCAAATGAATGCAGCAGAGCAAGTTCTTCAATTTCGCGGTGAAATGGCCGCGCATGGCTCTTTCCCAGTGAGTTCTTGGTTTGTACCCATTTATGAGGGAATGAGCAGTCCTACCTTACATGTCTTAGAGCGGGCTTTTTGGTGGTTCCATTTTGTGGGAATTTTGATTTTCTTGAATTATTTGCCTTATTCCAAACACTGGCATATTATTATGGCATTCCCCAATGTGTACTTTTCCTCTTTGAAGCCAAAGGGAGCATTTGCCAATATGGAATCCGTTACTACTGAAGTGAAGTTGATGATGGATCCCAATGCAGCACCCCCAGAAGGCTATGAAGCACCTGCAGGATTTGGTGCTAAGGATGTAAACGATCTTACATGGAAAAACTTAATGGATGCCTACACCTGCACGGAATGTGGCCGGTGTTCTAGTGTTTGTCCTGCAAATATTACGGGGAAATTACTCAGTCCACGTAAAGTAATGATGGATACACGCGATCGTTTGGAAGAGGTGGGTAAAGCAATAGGACCAAAAGGTGCACCTGTAATGCCCGAAGATGGAAAGAATCTGCATTCCTATATTAGTGCCGAAGAATTATGGGCGTGTACTACCTGCAATGCCTGCGCCGATGCATGCCCTGTAAATATCAATCCTGTGGATATTATCATGCAAATGCGCCAATATTTGGTCATGGAACAAAGTGCAGCTCCTTCTGAACTAAATGGTATGTTCACCAATATGGAAAATAACGGAGCGCCTTGGCAGTTTAATCAAAACGACAAAGGAGCATGGTCTAAAGCCGACGCATAGCACGTTACTAAACCGTTTTATTACCTATCTTTGTAAGAATTATGAACATTGTATTGAACACCGTGCTTTTTTTGGGTTCTCTTGGACCTAGTGAGCTAATTATCATTGCCTTGATTGTATTGTTATTATTTGGAGGTAAAAAAATTCCCGAATTAATGCGTGGAATGGGCAAAGGAATTCGCGAATTCAACAATGCAAAAGACGGAATGCGAGATGAAATTCGTAAGGGAATGAACGACGACGAGTCATCAAATAGCCCAAAGGAAAATTGAAAGCATATCGCCGGGTAATTGACATTCAGGCTGATTTACGTGCGGGTGTAACCACCTGTGTGGAGTTGGTGGGTCATTACATTTCCCAAATAAAGGAACATTCTGATTTAAACGCTTTTTTAGAGGTTTGGGAAAACGAAGCCTTAGAAAAAGCGCGTTTGGTAGATGCTAAAATTGCCTCTGGTAGTTTTGGAAAATTAGCGGGTGCGGTAATCGCACTCAAAGATAATTTGAGTTATCAAGGGCATAAAGTGAGTGCATCTTCTAAAATTTTAGAAGGTTTTGAAGCTTTATATACCGGTACTGCAGTATCAAGATTGGAACAGGAAGATGCCATTTTTATTGGTAGGACTAACTGCGATGAATTCGCAATGGGTGCATCTAATGAGAATAGTGCCTTCGGAGTGGTAAAAAATCCCTTTGACCCTACACGGGTTCCTGGGGGAAGCAGCGGAGGAAGTGCCGTTGCGGTAGCCGCCAATATGTGTCATTGTTCATTAGGTTCCGATACCGGTGGATCGATACGACAGCCCGCCGCTTTTAATGGCATTTATGGATTGAAACCTACCTATGGTAGAATTTCTAGATGGGGTTTATTAGCTTATGCTTCCAGTTTTGATCAAATTGGACCGTTTGCAAAGAGCTTGGAAGACATTGCGCTTTTAACCGAAGTGATGTCTGGACGCGATGATCACGACGCAACAGCAATTCAAGAAGCATCCTTGTCGACTTGGATACCTACCGAACTGAAAAAGCAACGATTTGCTGTGATGAAACAAGCAGTGGAACATCCAGGCTTGGATCCCGAAGTTCGTGCTGCTTTTGACTCTTTATTAGATGCTCTTAAATTGGAAGGCCATGAAATTGAATATGTGGATTTTCCACTTTTGGACCAAATGGTACCTACGTATTATGTACTAACAACGGCCGAAGCAAGTAGTAACTTATCCCGTTATTCAGGTATGATGTATGGCTACCGTAGTGCCAATGCAACAGACTTAGAAAGTACCTATACGCTTTCTCGAACTGAAGGCTTTGGTCCTGAAGTGAAACGCAGAATTATGCTTGGAACTTTCGTGTTGTCTAGTGATCAATACGATGCATATTACGATCAGGCATTGAAAGTACGCCGCATAATCCAAAATGAAACCGATGCCATTTTATCTCGTTGTGATGCCATGCTGATGCCTACAACGAGCACGCCGGCTTTCAAAATTGGGGAAAAAAGTAAGGATCCGGTCAGCATGTATTTGGCTGATCTGTTTACGGTACAGGCGAACTTAGCTGGAAATCCAGCCATTTCAGTTCCAATGGGCTTGAATGCCGCTGGTTTACCTATGGGTGTGCAGTTAATGACCAAACGAAAGGAAGAAGTGGCACTATATAACGTTTCGAAAGTAATCGAAAGGACCTATTCTGAATGAAAAAGAGCTGTCTATTGAGCCGGGGATTCTTAGGAATACTTTTGGTTTTCATTCTTCCCTTAAGCGCAAGCGATACCGCTTCTATTTCTGCCTTATTGACGAAATACGAATCTCGAGGTTTACCCCGTTTCCGGGTTCCGGAACTGTACGTAGAGATTTCAGAGCGACTCCAAGACCATGGAGGCAGTAATCGTATTTTAGCGGGTCGTTATTTGCGACACCAAACGATTATTGAATCAGAACGTCGCAAGCAACAATTGCCCTGGTTTATAGGGTTTTTACCTGCCTCAAATACAGGTTTTGAAGCGCGTTATCGCAACGAATCGGGCTATGCGGGTATGTGGCCTATGCCTTATTTGATTGGAAAAAAATATGGATTGGTGCAAATGGCTTTGTACGATCAAAGGCACGATCCGCAAAAAAGTACCGAAGCAGCGTGCAAATACCTAACGGAACTTCAAATTATCTACAGAGATTGGCTTAAAACCATAACGGCTTTTAGTATTGGTCCTGCACGCTTAAACCAAGTAATACATACCACGAAAAGTTTGGATTTCGATACCCTGTATTATGCTTTAGAACCGGAAGAACGTATTCCGGTAATACAGTTTATTGCTGCATCTGTGGCTATTTCCGAATTGTTGGAAACAGGCAAAACAATGCCCGATTCTGAACCTGTAAAATTGGTTGCTGTTAATGGAATTAATCAGCCAATTCCATTTTCGTTTTTCGATACCAAGATGGGATTGGGTATTGCTCAAATGCGTGAGTTCAATCCAGGTTTGCGCGTCGATTTAATCCCCTATATGGGAAAAGAATTCGTGTTTTATTTGCCTGAAAGTGTGTCTGGTGCTTATAACAGAAACAGGGATTCTATATACTATTGGTTGAACGGGGTTCCTCGTATGGAAATCTCTTACGATACCGTAACACAAGTTTACGATGGAGACTCTGTAGTGGTTATAGAACCTGAGCAAATCGTTGAAATTCCACCAACTATAACAAAAGCCAATGAAAAAGTATGGGTATATTATAAGATAAAGCGAGGCGATGCTTTGTATACCATAACGGATGTTTTTGATTGTAGTATTGCAGATATCCGAAGATGGAACAATCTCAATCAAAAAGCCTTTTTAGTTGCAGGCAAGAGTTTGAAGTTTTATGTGCCCGTAGAAAAGAAAAAATATTACCAGCAAATAGACGCCATGTCATTGGCACAAAAAAGAGAAAGAGCGCAAAAAGATGATTAATTATAAAGGGAAATTTACTCCGTTATTCATCTTTCTTTTTGCGATTACGAGTGGCCACATTCGGGCTCAAATTTCTTCAATTAAAACATTAAGTAGAGGGGTTCAAAGTTCTGTTATCAAAGAGACGAGCGAAAAAATTATAATTGATGGATTATTGGATGAGAGTACTTGGAATCAGTTGAAATTTCAAACCAATTTCCACCAATACTACCCTTACGATACTTCAAAAGCCGCGACGCAAACGTATTTTGCATTGTGTCAGAACGAATCGTTTTTATATGCTGCTTTTAAATGTATTAACCGCAATCCCAATAAACCGTTTGTCGTAAATAATTTAAAACGTGATTTTTCGGTAACCTCCCACGACGCAGTGGTTTTAAGCATTTCTCCTTTTTTGGATGGTCAAAATGGATTTTCGTTTGGAGTAACGCCATATAATGCACAACGCGAAGGTGCTATTGAAAATGGAGGTGTTTTCGGAGTAAGTACCGCTTGGGATCAAGTGTGGTTCAGTGAAACCCATATTACCGACAGTATTTGGTATGCGGAAATGGCCATCCCATTAGCAAGTTTGCGTTATGTAATAGGTGCCAAAGAATGGGGAATTAATGTTTCACGAATTGATTTAAAAAACAACGAAATATCGAATTTTCATCGGATTCCGCGGAATTTTAATTTTAGCACGTTGGTATTCGTGGATACTTTTCAATGGGAAAAACCCCTTACTAAAAAGTTTTTTAATGGGGTTTGGGTACCTTACATTAGTAATAATTCCATACAAGAAAAGGCAGGGGGAGTAATTCTACAACAACCGAGGCTAGGATTTGATGTGAAATTGGGAATCACACAGAGTTTGAATTTAGATGCCACGATGAATCCTGATTTTGCGCAAGTAGATGTGGATCAACAACAGGTGAATTTGACGCGTTTTAGTCTGTTTTTCCCAGAACGAAGACAATTTTTCATTGAAAACAGTGATTTATTTGCAAATTTTGGATTCCGACAAATTCGTCCATTTTTCTCGAGAAGGATTGGTTTGGCACCAGACCGTACGAATATTCCCATCCAATATGGAATGCGCTTATCGGGCAAATACGGGAATAATTTGCGTTTGGGGCTTATGAATGTGAGTACCGAGGCCCGGGGACTTGGCAATGCCACCCATATCAACTACAGTGTACTTGCTTTACAACAAAAGGTTTTTCAAGCTTCCAACATTGGATTTATTGCGGTTCACGACGAACGGATAGGCACAGAGACGCGCGATTTTAATACGGTTTTAGGTACGGAGTTCAATTTGCTCACAACCGATAATCGCTGGGCCGGAAAAGCGTTTATTCAGAAATCGCATTATCCGGGTTTATCCGGAACCAAGGGATTTGCGCATGCCACGTGGTTGATGTATAAAACCTTAGATTGGAATATCATGTGGAACCACGAATATGTAAGTCGGCTTTTCAATGCCCGAACCGGTTTTGTTCCTCGCGTAGATAATTTCGATCCTTCTACGGGTCGCGTAGTTAAATGGGATTATTGGCGATTAGAACCCATGGTAAAACGTATTTTTTACCCTTCGCGGAATAAAATCGTCAATAATTACGCGGTAGATATTTACAACAGTTCGTATTACGACAGTGCTTGGGTTCCAACCGAATCGTATACAGATTTTAAGGGGGAGTTGAATCTTCAAAACAGTACCCGAATTACGGCCGCCCTTTATCACCAATATTACAGACTTTTTTTACCCTTTGCTCCGGTTGCCTTGCCAGGTGGGGGATACTTGAATGGAGTACATCAATGGTTGGGTTCTACCTTTACTTGGGCGACCAACAATCGCAAGCCCTTGACATTAACAGGAAGTTTGGATTTAGGGAACTATTTTATTGGAAATAAACAAGAATACATTGCTGAAATAGGTTGGAGGGTTCCGGGTTGGGGCAAACGAGCCATTCCTCGTTTGTTCTTGAGTGGAAACCTTCGGCATATCGATATCAATTTCGGAGATAGCGGGACGTATGCCATTGACTTGATAGGATTAAAAGCCGATTATAGTTTTTCTACGACGACTTATTTGATAGGGTATTGGCAATTGAATGCGCAGAATAAATTGATGAACATCAATGTGCGTTTTCAGTGGCGCTATCGACCTATGAGCGATATTTTTATCGTATTTGCTCAGAATTGGGATAGAACGGCATTGATGTTAAAGCCCCAAAATGAAACTTGGGGCTTTGCAGGGCGTTCTTTAGCTTTGAAATTGGCTTATTGGTTCTAGCGTCCGTCGCCATCCAATAAATTGCCTAGGCCGCCTAAAATACTGCCTTCTCCTTTTCTGTTTCCAGGTTGTGCATAGCTTAAAATGCGGCTTGCCAATCGGCTCACGGGCAAACTCTGTATCCAAACCTTCCCAGGTCCGCGCAAAACAGCAAAAAACAAGCCTTCCCCTCCGAAAACGGCATTTTTAATTCCCTTAACAAACTGGATGTCGTAATCTACTGAACTGGTAAAACCTACGATACAACCGGTATCAATTCGGAAACTTTCTCCAGGTTGTAAATCCTTTTCAATAATATAACCACCGGCATGCATGAAAGCCATGCCATCGCCCTCTAATTTCTGCATAATAAATCCTTCACCCCCGAACAGACCTGTACCTAAACGGCGTTGGAATTCTATACCGACTTGAACGCCTTTGGCTGCGCAAAGAAAGGCGTCTTTTTGACAGATGATTTTACCTCCCAAGTGTGCCAAGTTTACGGGAACGATTTTACCTGCATAGGGTGCAGCGAAGCTTACTTTACGCTTGCCATGACCCATATTGGTAAATGCGGTCATGAATAAACTTTCTCCGGTTAACAAGCGTTTACCTGCTCCTAGAATTTTACCCAAAATACCACCCTCAGATTCAGATCCATCACCGAATATGGTTTGCATTTCGATGCCGTTTTCCATATACATAAAACTGCCTGCTTCAGCAATTACGGTCTCTTGGGGATCGAGTTCAATTTCAACGCATTGCATTTCCTCACCATGGAGGTGGTAATCGATTTCGTGATTTTGTATCATGCTTCGAATATAAAAATAAAAGTAACGCCAAGATTTCTAAAACGATAAAAGGCAATTCTAGGGCTATAATTGTTGAATTTGATGTTGAATATTTGCCTTATACAAGTTAAATAGGCATGGAGGGAATCTAAGACTAAAACAGAACGCGCTTTATAATGTCTTTATTTTCTAAAATTTCTTGTTCTGCGCCGTTGATGCCTACATGAAACATGGCGGCTGCCAATTCGGTAGATTTAATGCTCGCCCCGTTCCCGAATAATTTGATTACTGGGTATAACGCCCTTGAAATTTGGTACAACCAATTGGGTTCTTTCCTTGCCACAACAGGGTAAATGTAGGCAGGTCGAAACGAATGAAATTTTAAACCCAATTCTGAAATTTGATTTTCCGCCATTCCCTTATAGCGAGCAAATGAGGTTTTGCTTTTTTCGGTTCGGTCGGCACCCGCACCACTTAACAAACACAAAGTGGCATTTGGACTATACCTCTTTAATTCTTTGGCGAAGGCAAGGGCATAATTGACCGTTATTTTTTTAAATTCCGCATGGTTTGCGTTGCCGGTATAAACACCGATACAAAAAAAGGCAATGTCGATGTTTTGAAAATGAACACTTTGTGAAGCATAATGCTCAAAATCCTGTATTACAATTTCTTTAATCTTGTTGCTAGATTTTGTGTTGGTGGGCCTTCTAACCAAGGAAATTATTTCGTTGATTTTATCTGATTGAAGACATTCTTCTAAAATCAAATTTCCTATCATGCCACTGCTTCCGGCGAGAATTACGTTCATTTTGGTTTATTATTTTGAAATGATGTGCTTGATTTTGGATCGGTACTGTCCCGTTAACATTCTTGCAATCTTTGTAAGTTCCAATAAATCCAAGCCTTAGCAAAGAAAATACTTTTTTTCGATTTGAATGGGTTAGTACTAGCCAAAACAAAAAAGCCATCATTCACGATGGCTTTTTTGTCCCGATTTAAGGGCTCATATCGAGCGCGTTTAGCTCATAAATTTTTCTTTGATTTTGAGAATCGAAAAATCACTTTTTTCGGCAACAATGGTGTTTTTGAGTCTACCCAATCCCGTGATTTCCATTTCCACAACATCGCCTTCTTTCAACCATTGGGGCGTGTAATTGGGATCGTGGAACAATCCAGTACCGTTTAGTTCTAGGAAACAACCAGTTCCAACCGTACCAGAGCCAATTACATCACCGGGTAAAATATCGGCGCCGTAAGAGCAGCGTTCAATAATTTCAGCGAAAGTCCAATCCATTTCGCCCATATTGCCATGGCTTACTCGAACGCCATTTACCCAACAATGCATTTCCAAACTGAAGGCATTTCCGGTGTGGCCGGCTTTTGCCTTGGTCATGAAAGGAGATAATTCATCGGGGGTTACCATCCAAGGGCCGATTACGGTCGAGAAATCTTTTCCTTTTGCGGGACCTAAATTGAGCAGCATTTCTTCCATTTGAAGCGTACGCGCGCTCATATCGTTCATTATGGTATAGCCAGCGATGTAAGAATCTGCTTCGCTTGCGGGGACATTTCTACCCTTTTTACCTAGAATTACTGCCGCTTCTAATTCGAAATCCAATTTTTGGAAATGATCGGGCATACATGGGATTTCTCCAGGACCTTGAACGGCATTGTGATTGGTGAAATAAAATATGGGATAGTGGTCGAATTCTTCAATCATGGGCACCTTGCGATTTCGACGGGCGGCCGCAACGTGCTGGCGGAATGCATATCCATCGCGGCAACTCGTGGGCTTGGGTACGGGCGCCATGAATTCCACTTCTAAAATTGGACAACGTTTGTCTTGATGTTTACCCGCTAGAATTTCGTTTTGGATGCTTAGGGCTTTGGGGGTAATTTCATCCCAGATTTCTAACATTTCCAGCATGGTTTTAGGTATGCTTGCATCGATATCATTCAAGTTATAAACAGCATCTTCAGCAACAATACCTGCTTGCTCGCGGTTTTGGTAACGAAACGTAGTAAACTTCATATTAACAAAAATACGCAATCGATTTGGGAACTGCGATATTTTACTTGTTTGGTAATCGAAAGGGTCTGAACTTTGAACGAAGTATATGAATCCAAAAAAACGGGTCCTCATTACCGGAAGTAATGGTTTATTGGGACAAAAATTAAGTGACTTATACCTACAGCGTTCGGTCGATGAATGGTTGGCAACGGGCAAAGGCGTTAATAGGCATCCCCAAAAAGAAAAAATGCAATATGCACAAATGGACATTACTTCTGAGGAAGATGTGGAGCGTGTGCTGCAAGAATTTCGGCCGGATGTAGTGATTCATACTGCGGCTATGACGCAGGTGGATGATTGCGAGTTTGAGAAAGAGGCTTGTGTTGCTTTGAATATCGATGCGGTGGATTTTCTGGCTCGGAAAAGTGCGGAAATGGGCTTCCGTTTGGTGCATTTGAGTACGGATTTTATTTTCGATGGCACCAAAAAAATGTATACCGAATCCGATGTGCCGAACCCGCTTAGTTATTACGGCTGGAGTAAATTAGAGGCCGAGAAACGGGTACTTGCACATGCCAAGAATTACGCCATATTACGCACGGTTTTGGTGTTTGGCAAAGTGGCAGACATGAGTCGGAGTAATATCATGCTTTGGGCTTATAACACCTTAAAAGAGGGCAAACAGGCGAAAGTGGTTGACGATCAGTTTAGAACACCTACCTTAGCTGAAGATTTGGCTCAAGGTTGTTTGCTTGCAGCCGATGCCGAACACGTGGGAATTTATAATATTGCAGGTTCTGAGTATATAGGAATTTACGACTTGGTTTCGAAAATTGCCGATATGTATGGTTTTTCGATGAAGGCTATAGAACGGGTGAGTTCGGATACCTTGAATCAGCCTGCAAAAAGACCGCCGATTACCGGTTTAGACATTACAAAAGCACAAATCGATTGGAACTACCAACCGCACAGTTTGGAGGAAGGCATTCGCATTTGTTTAGGATTTTAAGAAATGACAGATAATTTTAGAAGCGGTTTTGTGAGCATCATTGGAATGCCAAACGCCGGAAAGAGTACCCTTTACAACCATTTATTGGGCGAGGCCCTTGCCATTGTTAATCCGAAGGCACAGACTACCCGGCATCGTATTTTGGGAGTGAAAAACGGCGAGGGTTTTCAAATAGTATATTCCGATACGCCCGGGGTTTTAACGAAAACTTCGTATAAAATGCACGATAAAATGATGCATTTTGTGAACGAATCGCTAAAAGATAGCGATGTACTGATTTTGGTTTTGGACATACATGGAAGGCAGTTTTCCGAGGAAATTAAAGAGAAATTTCAGAAATCTCCGGCCAAGAAAATCATTGCGCTCAATAAAATTGATTTGAGCAATCAAGACGAGTTGGCGGCTAAATTGCAAGAAATCAAAGACAATTTCGAAGCCGATGTTTATCTGCCTATATCTGCCGAGCACGGTTTTAACACCGTTGAATTGGAGCAGTATATCGAATCGTTTTTACCGGTGCATCCTGCCTATTATCCCGACGACCAATTAACAGATAAAAGCGAGCGCTTTTTTGTGAATGAAATTGTTAGAAACCAATTACTAAAGTTGTACGACGAAGAAGTTCCTTACGCTTGTGAGGTCAATACATTGGCCTTTAAAGAGTCTGAGAAAATCATTCATATTCACGCAGAAATTTTTGTAGAGCGCGATTCCCAAAAGCCGATTTTAATTGGTCGTGCTGGAACTAAAATAAAGCAATTGGGTATTGAATCACGTAAAAATTTAGAAGGTTTCTTTGGCAAACAAGTGCACTTAGAGCTGCATGTAAAGGTTAAAGACGATTGGCGCAACGACGACCGTATGCTCCGCAGTTTTGGTTACGAAGGCGATTGATGCGCAGCGTTTTGGGTTCCATAGTGTTGTGGGTTTTCTCCAATTGTTCTGGGGGAAATTCGTTGGCATTGAAATCCTTGGAACCAGCTAAGGAGCGGGATACGAGTGCAATTTCGCAACCTCTTGAAACGCCAGAATTATCCCATCAAAATCCAATTTTGGGTTCCTTATTGTCTGACTTGCAAGCAAGTAAGAACGGTAATTATAGTTTTAATTTTCGCAAATCTTCCATAAGGTTTTATTTGCAGAATCCGCAAAATCCGAACGGGCGTCTATTGGTTTTGCTTCCCGGTTGGAATTATCCGGTTATGGATTGGAAACATAAAACGGGAGTTGTGGATTCGGCCTTGGCTTGGGGGTATCGGGTGTTTTTATGTGATATGGGAAAAAGCATTTACATGGATTCCATTTATGCAGAGGCGCGAGCCGATTATAAAGAACGTGCTACGCGCCAATGGCTTTGGGATTCGGTTTTAGCACCTTTGGTAGATGTTGTTGGACCTGGCAAAATGGGGTTAATGGGCTTGTCTACCGGTGCGAGGGGTGCCGTTCTAATGGGTATGGAACACCAGAATGAGGTGGGAGCCGTTATTGCCTTAAGTGGGGATTATATCCCTAGTTTAAATAAAAAAGATGCCTTAATGATCCATAGCATGGGGAATTATGAAGCGCAGAAGGCCCGTTGGGATTTTGGGTCAAATAATGCCTTGCGTTTGGATGGGATGCCGGACTTGGTGTTTTTAGCTCATGGATTAGAGGACCGTATAGTTCCCGTAGAACAAACCGAAAAATTACATGCGCATTTGAAATATTTGACTACAACCGAAACGCTTGTATTTTATAAAGTGAACGGTGCTCACGATTATGTATTTTGGAATGAATGGGGTTTAAAAGGATTAAGGGCCTGGTCGAATAAATAACCGGGCCCTTAAAATAATTCGGGATTAATCTTTATTAATGATTAACGCTTGGCGGTATACGTGTTGATTTCCTTGTATGTGCAGCCAATAAGCTCCGCTTGGAAGATTTTGGGTATTTACCATGTTATTTTCGGGGGTTAGCGTTTGCTCAAGGACCAAAGCACCCTGAATGGAATACACTTTTACCAGGTTTGTTGCAGCTTCCAATAAGCCATCAATTTTAAATGAATGGTTTGCTGGATTAGGATATACACGCAAATTTGGTGTATTGAAGGCAGTTGAACTATTTTGAACATCGGTAAATTGGAAACTATCGATTTTCAGTTTTTTATTGCTATACAAACGGTATTCGCCGGGTTCCATTGTAATGCCAAAACTGCTGTTGTTGGCGGTAAAGCTATCCCCGGAAAACAACTCGTACCATGTACCTGTTTCTTGAAGAAAAACGGTGGTATTGGTTTTGTCTACATTCGTGTTTGATAGTGCATGGATTTTATGATCGCCTTCTTGCAACCATGTTTTCTTTACGACACCATTGAGTTCAACGTTGAAATCAGTGGTGTGAAAAACGGGATAGTCGTTTCGCAAATTCATAAACGTACTGTAGATCCACCGTAAATGTGCGCGATCCTTATCTTTAAGATATTCCCAACGAATGGGTTTTTCTCCGGTGCGACCATTAAAATCGATGTTCACATCGTATCCCAACTCGCCAAATTGCCAAATCATTTTGGGTCCAGGTACTGTGAAGAAGGTGTTCGCAGCCATTTCCATGCGCTTTAAAGCAGTTTTGGTTTCCTTGGTGTTATAGGTGCCCTTCACGTTTCCGAACATCGAGTTTTTATACATCAAGCGTTCTTCGTCGTGACTTTCCATATATGAAATGAGGTGGGGCTCATTCCAAGAGCGGGCTTTGTAATTGCTTCCCCAGCCCAGGTCTGAATTATAGCCCATTGTAGCTTCATTATAGGCGTGATTGGCATTTCCCCAAAGATAAAAGCCCATGCTGCTCAATTCTTTTTCTTCGTCGTTATCGGCAAAATGCTCTAAAATGAGAACCGCGTTGTTGTCGTAACTTCTAATTTGATCCCGGATTCGTTTCCATAATGCAATACGGGTTGCATCGTAATTGCCCCAAGCGCCCGTATTTCCTAAGGTATTCTTTTGTGTAAATCCTTTGGAAAGGTCAAAACGGAATCCATCAAAATGAAATTCTGTGAGCCAATGTTTTAATACGCGATCGGTAAAATATTTGGTTGCGCTGCTTTCGTGATTGTAATCAAAACCCACATTGAAATCGTGTTTGGCTTGTTGATTTAACCATGGGTTATTGGCAGCAGGTTGGTTATTGGCAGCATCCCAGTACATGCGAGCATGGCTGCTTTGACCAAAGGCATGGTTTAATACTATATCTAGAATAACGGCAATGCCTTCGCCGTGACATACATCAATAAAGGTTTTTAATTGGTCTTCATTTCCGTAGTATTTGTCAACGGCCATGTGAAAAGAGGGATTATAACCCCAACTATTATTGCCTTCAAATTCACCGATGGGCATAAGTTGAATGGCATTAATTCCCATAGATTTGAGGTAATTGAGGGTATCGATTAATGTGTTGTAATCTTTTGCCTGTACAAAATCGCGAATATGGAGTTCGTAAATATTAAGTTTATCGGGATTGTTAACCTGGAAGCTTTCGTTTTTCCAGTCAAAAGCGGCTTTTCCTACCGTGAAAACGGAAACGATACCGGTAGTTTTTCCATGAGGATAGGCAGGAATGTTTGGAAAGTTGTTTTTGTTTATCCAGC
>JAULUW010000088.1:0-4791 GCA_032111345.1 Bacteroidia bacterium | reverse complement strand
AGAACTTCCTCCAGGACTGTTTATGCGGAGCACTACGGATTTAATTTCGTCATTATCCCGAATTTTTCGCAACATCTTGCACACATCGTCGCTCGCAATTTGACCTTCTGTTTCCGATTTCCCAGAAATAATTTCCCCCTCTAAATAAACTACTGCAATCTTATCCTCTACATACTCATAATCGGAACCCTCAGCCGAATATTCTTTGGTTTCTACCCATTTGAAATTTTTATGTTTGGAATTCAAATGCGCCTCATAAATATCGAAATAACTGAGTTCGTCTACCAAACCCAGCTTTAAGCAATTTTTAATTTCATACGAATTGCCATATAGGGCAAATGCCTTTAAAGAATCGGCATTCAACTTTCGATCGCCTGCCATTTGTTGGATCTGTACATCGAAAAGACTTCCCAAATACGCTTCTATTTGAGATCGGTTGTTTTCGGAAAGTTCTTTTTGAATAAAGGGTTCTACAGCGCCTTTGAATTTTCCAACCTTGAATACCTGCACATCTACTCCTAATTTATCCAGCAGGCCTTTGTACATAACCACCCCGCTTGAAAAACCATTAAATTCGATCATTCCTTTTGGATTGGCAAAAATCTTATCACACGTACTTGCTATATAGAGGCCTTGTTCGCCGTAGTTTTCGCTGTAACACCATACAGGCTTCCCAGACAATTGAAAGGAATCGATAGATCTGCGAATTTCTTCCGCCTTAACCAATCCGCCCCCAAAAATTCCCGGATCTAAACTGATGGCAACAATACGGGTGTCTTTAGCCGCTGCTTTCAACATGCGTCTGAATTCATTTAAAGACAAATTAGGGCTGCCCATAAAGCTATTCAGCAATTGACTTATGGATTCGCTATTGCCTTTTTCTTCCAGGGTAATGGGTAAACTGATTTTCAGAATTCCGTTCTCTGGAATTTCTACTTTTTCCTTCGAAAAATCGGCGCTTCCGATAATAATAATCCCAATAATAAATAAACCAGCGAGCCCGGCCACAATCCCTATCAAAAAGGTAATGAAGTACTTTAAAAACGTTTTCATTCTCGGCAAAGGTAATATGACCCTTGTTAATTTAAGATCTTGAGCTTCCAAAGAATTGCGTATTAACGACAAATGCCGCGCTTAATTAGATATAATTTTAATAACGGTATAGATTTTGTTGGAGTTCGCAGAAAAATGGCCCTACTTTTGTCCGAACTTAGAAAAAAGAATATGAAACGCATTCTCCTTATATGTTTTAGCTTATTCGCATTAAACAATAATTCTGTCCAAGCGCAACATGCCATGGGTTTGGTTGTGGGCGATTTCAACAGCCCCTATGCCTTTAGTTTAAATCCTGCATTATCTCGAACCAATCCGTCTAACCGTGCCTATATAAATTGGTGGGGTGCTTCTGTTTCCCTGGAAAACAATTTCATGAAATACGATGCGCCTTTCAGATTAGGGGCTTGGATCAATGATACGTACCCGAGTGAATACGCCAATATCAATGGTTCTTTGGCATTTCAACAAGAATGGCTTCCCGTAAATACCGATATATCCCAATTTAAATTGAACTACCTTTCCGAAGTAAATGGTCCTTCCTTTTTTATCCCTATTGATGAAGTAGGAACTTTTGGTTTTGGCTTCAAGGAAGTATCCGGGTTTTCTGTAAATGGCGTGAACGGCGATTTTGGCGGAATTCTTCGCTACGGATTACCGCAACTTGCAAAAAATGCAGGCAAAACCATCAACCAGAATGAGTTTTCCATAAATACCGAGAAATACCAAGAATGGTTCATGAATTTCGCAGGTGTGGCCCAAACCGATGATGTTCATGTCTGGAAATGGGGTACTACCTTGAAATTTTTAATTGGAATGGGTATGGCTCATATAGGAGGCGATAATATCAATTTTGATGTTAATAACGATGCAAGTGAAATCAATATCAATCAGTTGAATGCACGCATGTTCCGAACAGCTGGCGCCTACAATACCTTAAACAATCCCTTAGGAATGGATTTTGACTTTGCGGAAGGTGCGGGATTGGGCGTCGATTTAGGTGTGGTATATGAATATCGCCCTAAAGGTGCCAATAAAGTGTATGGAAGCCAATTCTGCGACCGTGAAGCGTTGCAGCAATACAATTGGAAATTTGGAGCAAGTTTGACCGATTTAGGATTTATCAATTACGGAGGAGCCGGTTCCAATATCGTTTCTACTGGAAATGTATTGTGGCAAGTAGATCCCAAAATCATGCAAAACAGCCAAAATGGGGGAGAAGATCGCTTAGCCAATATTGAAAACAGCTTGTTCGATCCATTAGGTGGGAATACCACCGCCGACTTCTTTAGCAGCACGCCATTAGCCCTGAACCTGCAATTTGATAAATATTTGGGAGGTAAATTACACGTAGGTGCATACTGGACCCAAAGTTTGAAAAGATTAAATTCGGTGGGTCTTCGCAGGGCATCGTATTTGAATATCACACCGCGTTGGCAAACAGAACAATGGGAATATGGGTTCCCTGTTACCGTAGCAAACGATTATACCGCATTGCACATGGGCGTTTACGGTCGTTTAGGACCGGTAATTATTGGAACCGATAATCTCGTAGGTTTAGGGGAATACGTTCAAAACAATTCCTTTTCTGGGGGAAGTTTTTATTTCGGCGTTCGTTCCAAAATAGGTTCTTGCGATAAACGCACAAAACGGTATTCGTATATCCAAAAAGAAACCTTTTACGATACCTTAATCGAACGCGATACCGTAATCGAAAAAGTAAAAATCGTAAAAGTTCAACGCGATACCATTATCGAAAATAAAAAAGAAACGGTAACCCTTAAAGACGATACCGATCCGAAAAGTCAAATTGCCTTAGAGGAACAAAAGAAGAAATTTCAGTTGGAATTGGATGAAAAAGACAAACAAATCATCACGCTGAAACAGAATGCAGAAAAAGCACAGAAAGAATGTCAAGATCGAATTGGCATCCTAGTAAAAGAAGGAGAGAAGTGCAAGAAAGCGCAAAGCGATATTGAGGCTGAAATCAAGAAGAAAGATGCGGAAATTACCTTAAAACAAAGGGAATGGGAGGCCGAACGTCAGCGATTATTAAAATTGGCAGGCAGCAAAACCTTACCGATGCCAAAAACAGACACCATTCGGATCGATTGTGAGCCTGTATTGGCCAAACAAAAAGCGGAAATCGAAGTTTTAGAAGCGCAACGCAAAAAAGCGGTTTTGGATGCTGAAACCTTGAAGAAACAGCAAATCGCCATTGAAAATAAGTGCAACGAGGAAAAGAAAAACCTGCAAAATATTATCGATAAGCTGCAAGCGGATATTGTAGCATTGACAAAGGCCAAGGCCGACCTCGAATTTGAAAATAAAACACTCAGGGATCAAATAGCCCGATTAAATACAGGCACGCTTAAGCAACCCTGCGATGTGCAATTGGAAGAGACGCAGAAGAATTTGGCAGAAGAGCGACGTAAGAATGCACAATTAGCCATAGAGCTAGAACAAGAAAGATCCAAAACGCGCAACGCACAAATTGCTGCAGAAGCGGCCGTTAAAAAAGCAAGCGCGGCGGAAGCCCAGGTAAGTGTGGCAAATGCAGACGCCGCTAAATGGAAAAATGAATACGAAAAGAGTTTGATAACCTTAAAAGGTTGTGAAACGGCCAGCGCGAATAAAGATGCGGAAATCGCAAAACTAAAATCACAAATCGCCGTATTAACGGCAGAAGTGGAGCGATTGAAAAAAGCAGCGAATACCGATTTGAATAAAGCCGCAGTAGAAGATTGTACCCCGCTTAAATTGAAAATTGCTGCCTTGGAAGCAGATATTGCCAAATTGAAGGCGGCCCAAGAAGATTGCACCCCATATAAACAGCAAATTGCGACCCTTACTGCAGAAATTGCAAATCTCAAGGCGAACCAAAGCAAATTGCAAGCTGAAAAAGGGAAAGTTGAAATTGCATTGGAAGAGGCAAAAAAAGCAGCCGTGGACGTAAAACCCTATCAGGATGAAATTGCAAAATTGAAAGCGCAAATCGCAACAATGTCTGCCGAAATTGCCACCCTGAAAGCCAATCAAACGAAATTGCAAGCTGAAAAAGGCAAGGTTGAAATTGCCTTGGAAGAAGCTAAAAAAGCAGCTGTGGATGTAAAACCCTACCAAGATGAAATTGCAAAACTGAAAGCGCAAATCGCGGTTCTTGAAAAAGAGAAAGCAAACGTCGTAAACTGCGATCCCATTAAAGCGGAAGTAGAGAAGTTAAAAGCGCAAATCGCGGTTCTTGAAAAAGAGAAAGCAAACGTCGTAAACTGCGATCCCATTAAAGCGGAAGTAGAGAAGTTAAAAGCGCAAATCGCGGTTCTTGAAAAAGAGAAAGCAAACGTCGTAAACTGCGATCCCATTAAAGCGGAGGTAGAGAAGTTAAAAGCGCAAATCGCGGTTCTTGAAAAAGAGAAAGCAAACGTCGTAAACTGCGATCCCATTAAAGCGGAAGTAGAGAAGTTAAAGGCGCAAATCGCGGTTCTTGAAAAAGAGAAGCAAGAAATTGCAATCCTCAAAGCGAAAATTGCCGTTCTTGAAAAAGAAAAGGCAGCAGCCAGCGATTGCAGCACTTGTGAAACCGAGCTTAAAAATGCCAAAGCCCAATTGGCAGCGGCAGAAGCACGTATAAAAATCCTTGAATCCGAAAAAGCCACCTGCGCCTCTCAATTAGAAGCCTTGAAAAAAGAAATTCAGAACACTGCGGCTTTAAAAGCAGAAAATGAAACCTTAAAGAAA
>JAULUW010000087.1:0-5131 GCA_032111345.1 Bacteroidia bacterium | reverse complement strand
AGAGTATGTTGGCATGGGAACGATTTGGCGAAGGAGAAACGCCGGGAAGTTCAGGGCTCAAGGGCGATCATTTGGTTGGGAAATACTATGTTGTTTTCGAAAACAAATTGCAAGAACAAACCGCAGTGGATATGGCATTGGCCCTCGAGGGCAAATGGATTTGTGGAGAGGCGCCCATACAAAAACGCTATGAAGAGGCTTTTTCGAAATTGCAACAAGCCAAAGAAGAAAAACAAATATCTAAGTTCAAGGGTGATATTAAGGATTTGGTGCGCAACCAATCCGAATTAATGAAAACCTGTCAGGAAATGTTGCGTCAATGGGAGGCGAAAACACCTGAAATTATTGCTCTTTGGAGTAAAATGAACGCTTGGGTTTATGAAGGTTTTAACGATACGTATTCTCGACTCGGTGTTGATTTCGATGCCATGTATTACGAAAGCAATACATATTTGTTAGGAAAAGACATTGTTCAAGAAGGTTTGGAAAAGGGTGTGTTTTATGCCAAGCCCGATGGTTCTGTATGGATCGATTTATCGGCAGACGGACTAGACGAGAAATTGGTTCAGCGTGGCGACGGTACGTCGGTGTACATTACCCAGGATATGGGCACTGCCGATTTAAAGTTCCAAGAGCACCAAATTCAGCGCAGTGTTTATGTGGTGGGGAACGAACAAGATTACCACTTTAAAGTATTGTTCTTGATCATGCAGAAACTCGGCCGTTCCTATGCTGATGGCATGTATCACGTAAGTTATGGCATGGTTGATTTACCCTCTGGAAAAATGAAAAGTCGAGAGGGAACCGTAGTAGATGCCGATGATTTGCTGCAAGAAATGTACGATACCGCAAAGGCAAAAACGGAAGAATTGGGTAAAACGGAAGGCATGAATGCCGAGGAATTGCATGAATTGTATCACCGCCTCTCCATTGCGGCTTTAAAATTCTATATATTAAAGGTAGATCCCCGCAAGCGGATGCTGTTTAATCCGGAAGAGAGTATCGATTTCCAGGGCGATACGGGTCCGTTTGTTATGTACACGTATGCCCGGATAAAGAGTATTTTACGCAGTGCAGATTTCGCAGGGATATCGATACCCTCTGAAATTGCATTACACCCTCGAGAAATGGAGTGTATCAAATTATTGAGCGAGTTCAGCAGTGTGGTATCCGCAGCCGCGGAGGGGTACAATCCCGCTGCCATTTGTCACTATGTTTTAGAAGTTGCGAAAGCCTATAATAAGGTGTACAACGAGGTTGTTATTTTAAAGGAACCGAATGCAGACTTGCGCAATATGCGCTTGCAATTGGCAATGCAGACGTCGATGGTCCTGCAACAATCCCTATCCCTCATTGGAATCAAAACGGTAGAGCGGATGTAACGGAATAGGCCTGAGTGATACCGAACCCGTTTTTTTGTTGGTCATGAAGCCTATAATTGGCTTTATACCCTTGGGGTATTTTGTGGAGATTTTTTGGCATTTACTTTGAAAAACCTGTTGTTAATTGGTTTCTAGCGCTTATTGTTATACTTTTGATTCATAGACTGTTATCAATGGGCAAGTGTTTTCATAAATTTTGGGTGCTCGTTTTACACATTACATTTACTTTAAATTTATTAACAGGGCAACAAGGATTTGTCGAAAACAAAGGCCAATTTTTGGATGAAAAGCAAAAAAAGAGTGCGGTCCATTTTGTGTCTGTAAACCAAAATTTAGTACTTGCCTTAAACGAAAAAGGGTTTTCGTATCAAAGAATTCTCCCAAATGCTTCTTCTGAAGATGCCTATACGTTGAATCAGATCGAATTTGAATTTCTCAATTCAAAGACTCTTTCATGGCATGCTTCTCAATTAATATCGATTAACAACCATTTTGTTCAATCACGGCGCTTCGAGAATATTGGAATTTACCAACACGTTCAAAGCAATAAAATATGGGGTTCAACGGAATGCCATTTTTATTTGGATTCTAATCAAAATATTAAGTATGACTTTATAACCTCTGTAAAAGATTTAAAAAAGATCCAAATTCGCATTAAGGGAATTGAAGAAATAACTGTAAAAGATGATTCTTTATTTATTCGTACCTTATACGGCCAAAAATTTATCGAATCCATACCACTTAGTTATGTTTTAAATAAATCTAAAAAAAACATTGCAATAAAATGGCGAAAAATAAACCATGATATTATTGGATTCGAATTAGTCACCAAGGGAATTAATCCAAAGGAAACGATAGTAATAGACCCCTTACCCGTGCTTAAATGGGCTACTTATTTCGGAGGGGGTGGAAACGACCAAGGTTATTCCGTAGCTTCTAATAACAAGGATGGGCATGCTTATTTCGCTGGGAAAACATCAAGTACAATTAATATAGCAAGTTCTGGTGCTTATTTAACTTCAAATCAAGGAAATGAGGATGGATTTTTAACGAAATTTCATAAGGAGGGAGGTACAAATTCGCGAATTTGGGGAACCTATTTTGGGGGATCAAAATCAGATATTATCCATGCTATTGCTGTTGACAAATCCAATAACATCATTGTAGTTGGAGAAACCCAATCCGATTCTATGGCTTTAAATTCTAAATCTGATTCTACATATGGTGCTAAGAAGGATATAATAATTGCCAAGTTCGACGATAAAGGCAAACTAATTTGGTCGAATTACCTAGGAGGTAAAGAAGACGATATTGCACTGGGCGTAGTTTGTGATTCGAAAAATGACGTTATTTTGGTGGGAGAAACGTTTTCCGATTCACTGACTTTCTCAAAAACAAATTATACAACAAATCAAAAGAAATACAACAATAACGGAGATGGTTTTATTGCAAAATTAGACAGTACCGGAGGATTGCTTTTTTTCGATTATTTCGGTGGAAGCGGATCAGACAAATTAACAAGTGTTTCGGTTGGGAAATCAGATACTATTTTCTTTACCGGTAAAACAAATTCCGACTCTCTCAGTAATGTGAACAGTTATTTCAAGGCCAATGACGCTATCATCGGTAAAGTGAGTCCTTTTGGAAGGATAATAAGCACGGTCTATTTTGGTGATACGGGAGAGGATTATGCAAGTTCTATAGTAGCCAATGACAGTCAATTATATATTGTAGGAACAACCAATTCCGTTAGCGGTATTTCCTTAAAGGGCTTTCAAGATAGCATCAATAAAGGATCTACCCAAGTGTCTACGAACACGGATGCATTCTTGTTGAAAATGAATTCCCAACTTAAAATTAAATGGTGCACGTATTATGGTGGTGATGAAAATGATTTGGGAGTTGGTGTAGATTTAGACGATTCCAATTACGTATATCTCGGTGGAACTACAGAATCTGCAAATATCAGAAATGGAGTAAAAAACATTATTGCAACAAGTGGCGCATTTAAGACAAATAAAAACGCGGAAGACGCTTTCGTAGCTAAATTTGACGCCGCGGGTAAAAGAAAGTGGGCGAGTTATTTTGGTGGTGCGGACAACGATAACTGTTACGGAATTGCTCATGGCCGTTTCGGCGATATCTATATTGTAGGTCAAACCAAATCTGACTCTAATTTAACGAAACGGCCATTTCAAAAAACGTATGGAACTGCAACGGATGCCTACTTTGCAGATCTTTATTATTGTGAAAAATTCGCCTTAATCCGTGTAGATACAGCATGTGAAAATGACACCATAACGGTGTCTTTTACGGATAGTTCGAACTATTTAAAATATCTAAATAACAAGAGCTTCGATCCCTGGAATATTAAATTTAATAGATATCGTTTTAAGTGGCTCCGAATTAATAGCAAGAATAACACCCCCCTCGACTCGATAAATCAAAAACTCAAAGTTAAAGCCAGTCCCAAAGACACGGGTATTTACAAGTTAATTGTTTATGATTCCTTAGGCTGTTTGGATACAATAACATTTAAAATCAACTTTTATTGGTCTCTACCCAAAAATAAAATACTCGGAGATTCACAATATTGTTTAGGTGATTCAATATTATTGAAAACTCAAACTAACCTAAAAAACAAAGAAACAATAAGCTGGTGGAAAGATGGGTTTGCATTTAACAATACAGCAGAGAAATTCGGCAATTTAATTAGGAGCTTAACACAAAGTGGCTACTACTATTATCGGATTATAGACTCTAACTTGTGCAGGAATTCTGACTCCATAAAAATCAATATCGGCCCAATTGACTCAATAACATCTGAAATTACAAATTGCTTAAACGACAGTTTTAAAATTGAAGTTTGGGGTTTACAATTAAAAAAGCCTATTTGGATCGGTCCTCAAAACGACACGTTCTCAACATATACGTTCATCAAGAAATTAACCTTTAAAGATACGGGTGTTTATAAGGTATTTACCACGGACTCATTTGGTTGTAGAGATACATTAAGCACCCGAATAAAAAACCATCCTATATCTTACTTCAATGTAAAAATTCAAGATACATTATGCCTAGGTGATCGTTTACGTTTCGAGTCCTTTAATTTCAAACAAACACGATGGTTTAAAACCAATACGTTGATTTCCAAGGATAGTATTTATACAATTAATAAAACTAAATATTCGGATTCTGGGTTATACCGTGTAGTAATTACAGATTCAAACGGATGTAGCCGCGACACTGCGTTTCATGTTACAATTTTAAAATTACCTTCTAAGAAATTGTCGGGTAATAATGCCATCTGTCTTGGAGATTCAATTAATATTAGACTAAATGACAGCTCTTTTTTGAGAAATTACGAATGGTCTTCCATTTCCAACAATAAGAAATTCAAACCTCTTAGTATTGAAAAATCTACGCTAAACGACAGCGGTAATTATAAATTAGTGGTGTTGGATTCAAATGGATGTTATTGGGATACAACGATAAATATCAAAATCAACCCCATCCCTATTGCATTTTTTGGATTAAAAAGCGGCACCAATTGTTTAAAAGGGAATTCTTATACAGCCACTGACAGTAGCGCCATTTCCACAGGTACTATCAAATCAAAACGTTGGTTTATAGATGGAACCTTAGACTCTAGTAATAAAATTGCATCCGGGTTCACCTTCAAATCTGCTGGCACTAAAACCATCCGACTCTATGTTACCTCCGATCAAGGATGTACGCACGATACCGCT
>JAULUW010000086.1:0-9072 GCA_032111345.1 Bacteroidia bacterium | reverse complement strand
TTTTTTAGGCCTATCGCACTGCAACAATTTGCGCGAAAACCCTGGTTTATTAGGAATTAAGGCAATCTTAATCGGTTTAATTATACAAAGGGTTTCGATTGCGTTTGCCCCAAGCGATTTTCGTATCGACTTATTTTACGTGTACTTTTTAGGAGTTCGCTGCTCAAGGGCATTGAAATTCCAAGGAATTCAATACTTCTAACTAAAAACCAAATAATTCCCCATATTGGTTGTTTGAGCGCAATTTTATTGCGTTTTATGCCTGAAACGAGATTAATGTTTTCAATGAGATTTTTGAAAGGAATATTGTGACTCACCATCATGTGTCTGCAACTCCATGCACTTTGCAGCGTACTAAGATTTAAAGTACGGTGCACCAAATCTTCTACAAATACAAATCCATTTGCTCCTGCCGGTACGAATGGGATTTTATTTTGAGCGGCATGCACCACTTGTGAGGAACTGCTGGGGATGCTGCTATAGCCCAAAATTACGCCTGGATTTACTACTAGAACCTCCAAACCCTCATGGGCGGCACGCCAAACTTCCATCTCAGAAAGATATTTGCTTAAGGCATATCCTGTATTGTATTCAGAATCCGTCCATTGGGTGTTGATGTCAATTAATTCTTTATCAATGGGCCTTCCTAATGCGGCTATGGAACTAATATGTATCAATTTCTTCTGCTTATGAATCAATGCGGCATTCACTAAATTTCGAGTTATGCCAACATTGTCTTCAATTATTTGGGATCTGTTTTTGCGGTCAAAGCTCACTGCCGCGGCGGTGTGAAAAATAAAGTCGAAAGGCGTTTCAAGCAGATCCAAAACGTCGATTTGATTGTTTAAATCACAATCGATCCAGCTGAAACTTCCCGTTTCTTTTTTAGAATCTGAATTTAATTGAAAGTATGCATCGTTATCTGCGAATTCGATTAAAGAAGCTTTTAATTTTTGCAAAAAATCAATCTCTGAATTTTTATGATTTTCGTAAAATTTGCCAACAGCATCAAAACCTTCCAAACGACTCGTAGCTCTTTTCAAGCCGGTAACACGCCAACCCCGCAATCTGGCTTGATGACAAAGGTGTGATCCAACAAAACCGGTAGCTCCGGTAACTAAAATGTGTGGAATCATGAAGGGTTTTGTTTCTGTTTCTTTTCCAAGAGGTACTCAAGTTGTTGCTCCGGCGTTACAAGTCCTTTTTCGATAAATTCAATCATTTGTTTGGCTTGTGCGCTAATTTCATGCTCAGGGAATTCCTTTAGGAATGCTTTATAAAGTTCCAAGGCACGGTCATAAACTTGATGTTGCTCGTAATGATGCGCGGCCATTACGTATAAATCAATACGGTGATTTTTACTGTTTTTGAATTTCTCGAGATACACTTCCGCCCATTGCGCCGCTTGTAGTGTCATATTCTCAGCGAGTTTAATTTGTATGGCTTGATAGGCAAAGGTATCGGATTGCTTATTGTTCGGATTGTTAAGGGCAAATGCCCATAGCGCACTGTCTGCATTTCTGGGTAAGGAATCTACTTGAATTTTGGGTGAAACGTGGGAATAAAAGGATTCAATATAGGCCATTTCTTTGTCGACATTACTGTTACATGCAGCCCCTAGAAGGCTAATGGCAAGACCTAAATACAATCGAATTTTCATGGGCTCGAATTTACGATAAAGCATTCATAGTTGTGAAAAACTTGGGTACATCTAACGAGAAATACGTTGTATTCTTGTGCAATGAGTGAAAATCCCGTGGTACCGCAATATACCGAAAATGAAATCCGAAGTTTGGATTGGAAAGAACATATTCGTTTACGTCCGGGTATGTATATCGGTAAATTGGGTGACGGTAAGTCTCCAGAAGATGGTATTTATGTCTTAATTAAAGAAATTATAGACAATAGTATCGATGAGCACGTAATGGGTAACGGTAAGCGCATTGATGTTAAAATTGATGAAAAGCGTGTAATTGTTCGCGATTACGGTAGAGGTATTCCCCTCGGTAAGGTGATAGACTGCGTATCTAAAATCAATACAGGGGGTAAGTACGACAGCCGTGCGTTCCAAAAAAGCGTGGGTTTGAACGGGGTAGGAACGAAAGCGGTGAATGCCTTGAGTTCTTTTTTTAGAGTGGAGAGTTTTCGTGAAGGGAAGACTAAAGTCGCTGAATTTAACTGTGGGGAACTCACTTTAGATGCAGCAGAAGCCGATACAACCGAGCGCAATGGTACGCGAATGACTTTTGAACCCGATGCTAGTATTTTTAAGAATTACCGCTTCATCCACGATTTCATTCGGGAACAAATCAAGAATTACACCTATCTAAATAGCAAGCTTACCATTATGTATAATGGCGAGTCTTATGCTTCTAGGAATGGACTTTTAGATTTATTAGACAGCAAAGTTACCGCAGAGAATGCATTGTATCCGGTAGTGCACTTGCAATCCGAAGACTTTGAAATTGCATTTACCCATACCGAGGCTTATGGCGAAGAATATTATTCCTTTGTAAACGGTCAATATACCACGCAAGGGGGAACCCACTTGCAAGCCTTTCGGGAAGCGTATGTAAAAACGATCCGCGATTTTTATAAAAAAGATTACGATGCTGCAGATATTCGGGCCTCCATTACCGCAGCCGTGAGTATAAGGGTAGTAGAGCCGGTTTTTGAAAGTCAAACCAAAACCAAATTAGGATCTTCTGAAATGGAACCCGGTGGGGTTTCCTTGAAATCTGCTATGTTGGAATTTGTTAAAAAACATGTCGACGATTACTTGCACCAAAATCAAGCCGTTGCCGATGCGTTAATTAAGAAAATCCTTCAAAATGAACGCGAGCGTAAGGACATGGCCGGTGTTCAGAAATTGGCAAAAGAGCGTGCAAAACGCGCAAATTTGCACAATAAGAAGTTGCGCGATTGCCGCATACATTTTACCGATGTAAAAAAGGACGAGCGCCATGACACAACCCTTTTTATTACAGAAGGAGATTCAGCAAGCGGTAGTATTACCAAAAGCAGAAATCCCGATTTACAAGCCGTTTTCAGTCTCAGGGGTAAGCCTTTAAATTGTTACGGACTTAAGAAAAAGGTGGTTTATGAAAATGAGGAGTTCAATTTATTGCAACACGCCTTAAACATAGAAGAATCCCTAGATGAGTTGCGATATAACAATATAGTAATTGCAACGGATGCCGATGTCGATGGCATGCACATACGCTTGTTATTAATGACGTTCTTCTTGCAGTTTTTTCCTGATTTGGTGCGTAATGGACATTTGTATATCCTTCAAACGCCTCTTTTTCGTGTAAGAAACAAAAAGGAAACCATCTACTGTTACAGCGATAAAGAACGGATTGATGCAATTGAAAAGTTAGGTCCTAAGCCCGAGATAACCCGATTTAAGGGACTGGGAGAAATTTCACCCAATGAATTCGCGAATTTCATTGGAGAGGATATTCGTTTGGAACCCGTAATTCTCAAACAAGATTCAAACGTAGAAAAATTGCTCAAGTATTATATGGGCAAAAACACGCCTGAAAGACAAGAATTTATTATTGAGAATTTAGTAATTGAGAAAAACGATTTGGAATAAGGAAACCCGTCCTATTATTTAATAAGGACTTGTGTATTGGTACGGTTTCTTTTTCGCCTTTTTCTTATAATCTCCACGCTTCCACGCCTCAAAAAACTGCATCCATGCTACCGGACTTAAATAGTTCTGCGGGGGGGCTTGTTGATAGTAATATAGCTGTTGCGCGCGCTGTTGGGTTAACAAACTTTGCGCCACATGTGCATCATTGGGACGCATGCGCAGTTCCTCTTTGATGGCTTCGCTTTCTAAATTTTTACGTGCCCGCTCCAAGGCATCATCGGGAACGGTGCGCGATACAAATTCGTGGTTGAAAAGAGACTTTAGGGGGAGTGCCCGTATAAAAATACCGGGGATGTGTATGGTATCCTGGGTCATTAATTTTACCACATTGTACCGATTTCCTATAAGTGTATCGGGAACAATATGCCAAGAACCTACTTTTTCTATTTGTTGAAAAAATATGGTATCTCCGCGTTTAACAACAACATCGAAGTACCCATTGATATCAGAATATCCAATAAGTCCTCGCCGGTTGCTGCGAATATTTACAAAGGGTATGGGTTTTAAACTATCGGAAGTGAGGACCAAACCTGTAAAAAGGATATACGGATTGTTTTTAGTGGGCGTTTGTGCTTTCAACCGTTGAGGCGTGAGTAAATTTCCACCAAGGAGGCAAAATAATAGCAGTGTCCGTATATTCATGGATAAAACTCGAAAATAGGTAAAAAAATCATTAGCGGAAAATCCAACCTACAAGTAGGGCTACCAAAACGATAAAGGGACTGGGGATTTTCTTAGAGGCTAAGGCAAACCAAGTAAATGCAAGCACCCCGAGTTGCAGATATCGGTCGATACTTTCTGATCGTACTACGATTAAAGGTTTAATGACGTCTTCGCCAATGCTCAGAGTAGCGCTGAGAATAAAGCCAACCGAAAGGGCAAAAATGGCTGGGATACTCCGTTGCAGGAAAGCTACAGATTTTATTTGTTCCCAAATTGGGAATGCGAAAAATACGAATAAGGTACCCGGTAGAAACACCGCAACTAAACCAATTAAAGCCCCCAGTATTTGAAAATTGACGTCAAATCCGCTGTTTTTTAGGGAAACTGCATTTACGTAAGTAGCCAAGTTGAAATTAGGACCGGGAACGGCTTGAATCATACCAATTCCTGCGTTGAGTTCATTTTTGGTAATGCGCTTGCTGTGGGTAACGTACTGGTCTAGTGTCATAGCCGCAAGCACATGCCCGCCGCCCAAAGAAAGGCTGCTCATGCGGTAGGTGTTTTCGAAAAGTACGACGGGTTTAAGCCACTTAGATTCCTTTTCGTACCGAGAGATCGCCATTCCTGCAATTCCCACAACTAAAAAAATCCCAACAAAAAAACTTAGATTTTTCCATTTTATGGCTTTTTTAGGTAGGCTTGGAGGCTGTGTTGAGGCAGTACCCCACTTTGCACCTAAATACCCTGCAATTAACATGCTAATGGGGAAAAACCAGGGACTCTGGAGCCAGAAGCCTATTACGCCAAAGCCCCAAAATATAGCCAGATGTAATTTGGTTTTTTCGATCCAATGGTACATACTCCATGTGCCGTATGACATAAAACCCAACACGACCGCACCCATAAATTGCAATTCTTGTGCCCCTAGAAATTTGGGTGATAGGGCCAAAGCGGTCATGATGAGCGCACCAGGAAGTGCCCATAAAATCAGCGTTTGAATGGCTAAACGAATGCCTCCTAATTTAAGGCCTATCGTGGTAATAGTTTGAGTAGTTGAAGGACCGGGTAAAGCACTGCAAAAGGTGTTGATCTCAATTAATTCCTCATGGGATATAAAACGCAGTCGGTCTACGAGATTTTTCTTAAAGTAAGGCAGATGCATTTGGGGACCACCAAAAGCGGTGAGTCCCAACCAAAAAACGGCGCGTAAAAACCGAAATCGACGGGCTTTTTGTAAATTTGTAGTGCGATGCATCAAACTTTCAACAAAATTCGGCATTATTCATGGGTTTTACCTCTTAGCTTTTTGTTAATTTTCGTAGTATTCACGAAGTGTAGCAACCCCAAACCCGAAAAACAAACCAGAACCTTGATGTTGGAATCCGTAGATTCATTATGGAATGATCTCCAATTTATCAAATCGCAGTTTACCTTTAAAATGGATGAATTTGTTGAAAGAAAGACAGATATGGAGAAACAACTTATTAAAGCGCAGTTTCTGGATGCTTCGAAATTAAGCGAAGAGGACCGTATCAATTTTGATAAATATAACAGCGTTTACAGGGTTTATAAGAAAATAGGAGCGTCATATAAACAATCTGTATTAACGGCAGAAGATATCTTTTATGCGATTAAAGGACTTGAGAAACAAGTTAAAGAAGGGACTTATGATGCGCAAATTGAGGTTTTCAAACAAGAAAGGGCTGCTTTGAAAGTGCGTTTGGATAAGAATACACAAATGGCAATCGAAGTAAGTCAGAAGTTAAGCGCCGTTGAGCCCCTTTATTTACGTACCCATGAAATTATTGATAATTTACTGGATACTTATTTGCCGGAAAAACCCTAATCTAACCCAACTGCTTTCAACAGTCTTTCGCGGTGTTCGTGCCAATTCCATTGGGGGTTGACCGTTTCTAAGGTCTTGAAAGTTTCGTGAATATATTGTTTTCGTATGGGATCCGCTTCCTTTAAATACCTTTTAAGGGAAGAACGGGCATAGGTTTCAATTAAACGGGTGAAAATGTAATCGGTGGCCCATTCATTAGGGTGCATTAAGTCGTTTTTAAAGAAGCGAAAATCGCGCAATTCTTCTGTGAAAATTTCGTAGGAAGGGAAATATCGGCAATCGGTATGAAGTTCTATAAATTGGTTTAAAGCAACTTTTAACAAGGCCTTGCTGTGCACATTTTCTTCAATCCCGTCCCGCAAGTGCCGTACAGGGCTTATCGTAAATACCAGTTTTAAGTGGGGAAAATGCTGTTGAACGAGCGCGTAAATCCCATTCAAATCAGATTCGATTTCAGTGATATTGAAGCGTTTTTTTAGAAATTCGCTTTGCGGAATTCTATGGCAATTGGCGACGGGCTTTGCATTGGGTACATATTCGTAATAATAGGAGGTACCCAAGGTAATGAAAAGAACATCTGCTTCGCGAAGGTTATTTCGAGCATCTGCGGCAATTTGAATAATTTGATTCTTTAGTGTTTCTGGATCTTTGCTTTGAAAACGAGAGGCACCATCTAAAAAGTGATGGAATTCGGACCGTTGGATAATTTCAATGGGGATATTTCCAATGATTATTTCAAGACTTTTTCTTATGGATTTTGGAGTGAACAAAGTTCCAAAGGGATTGAAATAACTGGGCATTAATCGATCGTGGAATCGATGGGCAATTTCTTCGCTAAAACAAGACCCCAAGAAAACCATCCCCGATTTTGGGTGTATAAAGGGATCTTCATGAATGGGAAATTGTGTGTTAAGCGAATTTTTTAATTGCAGGGATGAAATCATGGTGCAATTTACAAAAAAGGAAGGCCCGACGTGCGGGCCTTCCTTTTACCAAACTAAACCAAAATAACCACATGAGTTACTTTTCCATTAATAGGGATACAAAACGATCCCAAGATTTTTCTGAAAGTGATGATTCAATCCCATCTAAAACTCCATGTAAATGAGTTGTTGAGGCGATAAATATTTTACTTTCATTGTAACTATGACGCAAATTTGTGATAAATGTTCCTTGAGCCTCTGTCAGTAATATGTCATATTGGATTTTCGTCAAAGTGCCGCCGTTCAATCTCGACAATAGTTCCTTTTTGTAGTTAATTAAGGCAAGCATGTTTTCATTTTTTAGTTCTTCCGTGAGCCAATAAATATCATTTTGTAACTTCTCGTATTGGTAAATATGGGGGGCAATTAACTCCCGTTCTGTGCTATTTAGGTTCAGTTCGTGACAATATTGGGAAAGGGATTTATAAGATTTTTGCGTGCTTGTTTCCAAGAGTGAAGGAAGGAAAATAGGATCTAGACCGTTAAATGGGATTTCATAGGTTTCCTTTTCTATATCGATTTTCCAAATAATTAAGTCTGACCGATTTTCAGCTTGGTAGATAATTGTTTGTTTTTGAACATACGCGTCGGCCTTGGGATTTTTTTGTGTGTCGCAGGATAAGAGTAATAGACTGAATACAAAAAAGATGCTCGCCTGTTTGAAAGTATATTGAAAGAGGTTTTTAAGGGACTTTTTCATCGGGTAATTTATTTAAAAGTGCATTTCTATTAAGACACATAAGAGGGGATTATCCCCCAAAAAGAAATAATGAGATTCGCTATGGGTGCGGCCACATTTGTTTTTCTGTAATTGTGCTGATGGAAAGGGGGGATTTTCAACGATTACTGCCCGTTTTGATTTAAATTTGCGGCATGGTAGAACAAGAAGTATATGTGCCGACCCATAAAGTGCGCATTGTAACGGCCGCGAGTTTATTCGATGGTCACGATGCCGCAATAAATGTAATGCGTCGAATTATACAAAGTACCGGTTGTGAAGTCATTCACCTAGGTCACGACAGAAGCGTACAAGAAGTGGTGGAAACTGCGATACAAGAAGATGCCAATGCCATTGCAATGACCAGTTATCAAGGTGGGCATTTGGAGTACTTTAAGTATATGTATGATTTGCTTCAGGAACGCGGTGCCGGACACATCAAAATTTTTGGTGGCGGTGGTGGGGTAATTCTACCCGAAGAGATCAAGGAGTTGATGGATTATGGAATTGCACGTATTTACAGTCCAGATGACGGCCGTGAAATGGGCCTTCAAGGGATGATAAACGATTTAGTTCGCAGAAGTGATTACGTACAAGGTGAAATCTTAAATAATGAACAAGACCGTTTGTCGGTTGGAAATGATAAAGATGTTGCCCGTTTAATTAGCGCGGCAGAAAATTTTCCGCAGGCACATGCTGAAATTTTAACCCAAGTTCGAGAAAAAGCGTCCCAAATAAACGTGCCTGTTTTGGGAATTACGGGAACGGGCGGTGCCGGTAAAAGCAGTTTGATCGATGAATTAGTTCGCAGGTTTTTATTGGATTCGCCCGATAAGACCATGGCTATTATTTCCATCGATCCATCCAAACGTAAAACGGGTGGTGCGCTTTTAGGAGATCGCATTCGCATGAATTCGATACACAATGCAAGGGTTTACATGCGTTCCATGGCTACCCGTCAAGCCAATCTGGCTATGAGTTCGCACGTGGATGATGCGGTTGCAATTTTAAAGGTAGCGGGTTATGATTTAATTATAGTTGAAACCAGTGGTATCGGTCAAAGTGATACCCAAATAACCGGTCATTGCGATGCAAGTTTATATGTAATGACGCCTGAATACGGAGCTGCAACGCAATTAGAGAAAATCGACATGCTCGATTATGCGGATGTAGTAGCTTTAAATAAATTTGATAAGCGCGGTGC
>JAULUW010000085.1:0-11055 GCA_032111345.1 Bacteroidia bacterium | reverse complement strand
CTTGGCAATTACCGTATTTCCTGCCGCTAAGGCCGGTGCAATTTTCCAAGAAAATAAATACAAAGGCAAATTCCAGGGCGATATACAACCCACAACGCCCAAAGCTTGTCTCAAGGTATAGTTGATAGCGCGGTTTTCAGTGGCGTGACTTTCGGAGGCAAACTGCATGGCTGCCGTAGCAAAAAAACGAAAGTTTTGTGCCGCCCGAATCATTTCATTCCGCGCCAACCAAAGTGGTTTGCCCTGATCGCGACTTTCTGCTTCCGCAAAACGCTCGCGATCTGCATCGATGGCATCGGCTAAAGCATTCAACCATTTGAATTTATCCTCTGCGGGGGTATTCGCCCAAGATTCTTTGGCTCCCTTAGCCGCTTCATAGGCCAATGCCACATCCGCGGCATCGCTATCGGCAACCTGACCGTAAACGAGTCCCGTTGCGGGTTCGTAATTATCTAAGTACGCTCCTGAAACGGCCGGCGTCATGGTTCCATTTATATAATTCAATACCTGCATAACACGCAATTTTTTTAATTCTTTTGGATTATTATGGTTCAACAAATTCTGCAAAAATTTCATATTCCCGAGCCGAAGCCCAAGCCGCATCTTCTTTCATTTTAATGCGATACCCTTTCATGGGTTGGTAAGTCATTTCGAAATAGCGATCAATTAAAACACTCTTTTTCTGAACCCGCCAGGTAATCAACTGAATAACACCGTCTACCCGGGTCTCTTCCCAAAATTGTAAGTCAGCAGTAGAATCTTTGGCGCTCAAGCGACGGATTTCAAAACGGCCTGCCGTATCTACGGCATATTGATAATTAGCCGTATCGCTAATATTGGGATTTTCAGCATTCAAAAAACCACGCAATTCACGCTCCCAAAGGTCCACATGCATCGTATCTAAACGTTCCTGTTCGACCTCTTCCCCCTCACTTGTATGTCTCAAAAGCCCATAATTTTCAGATAGTAAACTGTCAATTTGCGACTCGAAATACTGGGCATAAAACGACTTTTCGGATTCTGGATTTGAGGGACTGCAAGCAGCAATAAGACCGAATCCCAAAACATATAATAATTTACGCATCTAATAAAGTGTTACCGGTCATTTCCTTAGGCTGATCCAAACCCATCAATTGTAAAATACTTGGCGCAACATCCGCCAAAATCCCAGACTTCAATGTCCAGGAGGATTCTTTTGCAAGCAACCAAACGGGCACAGGATTCGTAGAATGTGCCGTGTTCGGAGATCCGTCTGGATTCAAAGCCATATCGGCATTGCCATGGTCGGCAATAATCATGATTTGATAATCTAATTTCAAGAGCGATTCTACCAAGCGTTCCAAACAGGCATCAACCGTTTCCACCGCTTTTATTATGGCATCGTACACCCCTGTATGGCCTACCATATCCGCATTGGCAAAATTCAAACAGACAAAATCGGGCTGCTCCGCTTGTATAAATTCCAAACTTTTATCGGTAAGTTCGTTGGCACTCATTTCCGGCATTAAATCATAAGTAGCCACTTTCGGAGAGGCTGCCATTATGCGTTGTTCTCCCTCAAAGCAATCTTCGCGACCTCCAGAGAAGAAGAACGTAACATGGGGATATTTCTCGGTTTCCGCGGCACGTAATTGGGTTTTTCCTGCGGCTGAAATCACTTCACCTAAAGTCCAATTCAAGTTTTCATTATCAAATAAAATTCCTTTAATCTTAAAGGTTTCATCGTATTGCGTAAAGGTGTAATAATCCAACTTCAAAGGCTTCATTTCAAATTCCGGAAAGGCTTCTTGGGTAAGCACCCGGGTAATTTGTCGGCCTCTATCGGTCCTAAAGTTGAAACACAAAACCGAATCGCCGTCTTGAATGCGCCCTTCCTCGGAAGTTCCCAGTTTCAATGCAGCCATAAATTCATCCGTAACACCTGCCTCATATTGCGCTGAAACAGCCTTCAAAACATCCTCACAAACAAGACCCTCGCCATGCACCATAAGGTCGTAGGCTTTTTTCACACGCTCCCAACGTTGGTCGCGATCCATCGCAAAATAGCGCCCAATCACCGAGCTCAACTGGATTCTATCGTCGTTTAATTCAAGCAAAAGTCGTTTTAAATAGCCCAAACCGCTCTGCGGGTCGGTGTCTCTGCCATCTAAAAACGCATGTATATACACTTTGGGAACTTGGCTATTTTTAAGGCTGCGCACCAGACCGATCAAGTGATCGATATGCGCATGCACCCCACCATCGGACACCAATCCGATTAAATGCAGGGGTTTCTGATCGCGCACGCAGCGGTCGGTAATTTCTTGCCATTGCGGAACCGCGTTCAGGGTATTTCCCTCGAAAACACGATTGATTTTAGCCAACATTTGCCATACCACGCGACCCGCGCCAATATTCATATGACCGACCTCCGAATTTCCCATTTGTCCCGGGGGAAGCCCAACATGCTCGCCGTCGGTGCGCAATTGCGCATGCGGGAATTGTTGGTTCAAAGAATCGGTGAAAGGGGTGTTTGCATGAAATACTGCATCGGATTGGGTGCGATTGCCAATTCCCCAACCATCCAAAATAACCAAAGCCGCTTTTTTCGACATAATATGCAAAAATACGCAAGCCATAACGGAAACCCCGAAAAATAACGATATTTGTATATGCTTTTGCGAAAATTGCGGATAATATTCCTTCTTTTTAGTTTCCTTTTTGGGGGATCCCTTGGTGCTCAGGCCATTACCCATATCAAAGAAGATGCTTCCGTTACCGCTATGCGCACCAAAAGAGCGGAGTATCGAGAGTCTTCCGAATACCGCCTTGAAGGATATTCCATTTTTGTGAATATTTTCAGCAATCGCAGAGAGGCCATCAAATTTGAAAAGGATTTCAACCACCGATTTAAAGGCAATGCCCGCTGCCAAATCATCTACGACGAACCTAATTTTAAAATTTATGCCGGCTCTTATTCTTTGAAAGCAGAAGCCGAATATATTTTGGCCAAAGTGCGCCAAGCGTATCCCAGTGCAAAAATCATCCGCATGCCCCTTGCCTATACTTTTTAATACGAAAACTCCCGGTTTGTGCAGCCCGCGTTTATAAGTTATTCTCTTTTAAGCGAATTAAACCCTAATTTTGCCATTTACTTCTGCCCAACGCAATGAAAGCGGACCCGAAAATCAACAAAATGAAGGAAGAAGTACGTGAGATTTTTACGCGTTACTTGGAAGCCAATAAACAACGGAAAACGCCGGAGCGCTACGCCATACTCGACGAAATTTATTCCAACAAAGAACATTTCGATGTAGATGAGCTGTATGTAAAAATGAAAACCCGTAACTACCACGTAAGTAGAGCCACCGTGTACAATACATTGGATCTATTGGTAGAATCCGGCTTGGTTAAAAAACACCAATTCGGTCAAAATACCAGTCATTACGAACAAGCTTACGGCTACAAACAACACGACCACCTTATTTGCAATCATTGCAAAAAAGTGATGGAGTTTTGCGATCCTCGCGTACAACAAATCAGCTCTACGATGGGCGGACTTTTAAAGTTTAACGTAAACAGCCACTCCCTGCACTTGTATGGAGACCCCTTGATAAACGAAAACGGCAGTTGCCAACAATGCCATATTAACATCTCTGAACAACCGAATTAATGATAGACGTAATTTTAGGCCTCCAATGGGGCGATGAAGGAAAAGGTAAAATTGCCGATTATTTAACCCCAAAATACGATCTGGTTGCCCGATTCCAAGGAGGTCCCAATGCGGGTCACTCCCTTGAATTTGAAGGAAAGAAATTCGTATTAAACACCATCCCTTCTGGAATTTTCAGACAAGAAACCTTAAACCTTATTGGGAACGGTGTCGTTATCGATCCGGTTCGATTGATGGAAGAAATTGCGCGCATCAAAGACGAATGTCCCAGCTACCGCGAACGCTTATTGGTTTCTAAAAAAGCCCATCTAATTCTCCCAACACACCGCATCTTAGACGCAGCGTCTGAAGCCGCTAAAGGGGATGCCAAAATTGGCAGTACCTTAAGAGGAATAGGCCCTACCTATCGCGATAAAATTGGACGTTCCGGCCTTCGCATTGGCGATATTTTAGAAGATGACTTCCAGGAGCGCTACGAAAATGTGCGCAATGCCCATTTAGATCAAATACACTTTTACGGATTTACCGATTTTAATCTGCAAGCCGATGAAACCCGCTTCTTCGAAGCCGTTGCCTTCATCAAAACCTTGCAATTGGTAAACAGCGAATATGTAATCGATGAATACATCCGCGCCGGTAAAAAAATCTTGGCAGAAGGCGCTCAAGGCAGTCTTTTAGACGTGGAATTTGGTACCTATCCTTTTGTTACGTCCAGCACCACCCTTTCAGGAGGTGTGTGTTCGGGACTTGGCGCAGCGCCGAAACACGTGCGCAAAGTATATGGCATTTTTAAGGCCTATTGCACCCGGGTAGGTTCGGGTCCCTTTCCTACCGAATTGAAAGACGAAACCGGAGGGTATTTACGCACCAAAGGACATGAATTTGGAGCTACTACCGGCAGAGAGCGTAGAACAGGCTGGTTGGATTTAGTGGCCTTAAAATACACTTGTATGTTAAATGGGGTGGACGAATTGATCATGATGAAAGGCGATGTTTTGAACGGAATGGACGAACTTAAAATCGCCACCTCCTATAAAATAAAAGGCGAAATCACCCAAGAATTCCCTTCTAACTTATGTTCCACCGAAGTAGAACCCGTATATGAAACGATGCCGGGTTGGAGTGAAAATGTAAATTTAGACAAAGGCTTCGATGCTATGGATGAAACTTTTAAATCCTATGTACAGTATATCGAATCGTATTTAGGCACCAAAATTTCGGTAATTTCTATGGGTCCAGGTCGCGACGAAACATTGGTTCGCGCTTAATATTCGATTATGAAAATTATTTGTGTGGGAAGAAATTACCTCAAGCACATTGAGGAATTGCAGAATGCAATCCCCGAGGAGCCGGTAATTTTCATCAAACCCGATTCTGCCTTATTGCGCAATAATGCACCCTTCTTTATTCCCGAATTCAGTAACGACGTGCATTACGAGGTGGAGTTGGTGCTAAAAATTCAAAAATTAGGCCGACATATTCCTGTAGAATTTGCAAGGGATTATGTGGCGGAAATGGCATTGGGCATCGACTTTACCGCCCGCGACAAACAAGCCGAATTAAAAGCGAAAGGATTGCCCTGGGAAAAAGCCAAAGGATTTGACCATTCCGCGGCCATCAGTGCCTTTATTCCCTGTCCTGCGGATTTAGGCGCTGTTAATTTTCGTTTGGAAAAGAACGGCGAAGTCGTTCAAAGAGGCAATACCCAGCAGATGATTCATGCCGTTCCAGAATTGATTTCTCATATTTCGGAATATTTTACCCTAAAAATCGGGGACTATATTTACACCGGAACCCCCGAAGGGGTTGGTCCGGTGTCCCCAGGAGATCAACTCAAGGGATATATAGAAGACAGATTGATGTTTGATTTTGCCGTTCGATAAGCCGTTTATGCTTGTACGCGCATCATGCGGTCGAACTTTGCTAAACGCTCGTTGAGCATTTCTTGGGTTAATTCTTGCAATCTTTCGGTTCCGAATTTTTCTACGCAATAACTGGCCATAGCGCTGCCGTAAACCACGGCTTTTTTCATGGATTCAAAATCGGTTTTTCCAATAGAGGCTAAATAACCAACAAATCCGCCTGCAAAGGTATCACCTGCACCGGTTGGATCAAAAACTTCCTCTAAAGGAAGTGCAGGGCAGAAAAACACGTCTTCATTTTCACCAAAGAGCAGGGCACCGTGTTCGCCTTTTTTAATGATGAGGTATTTGGGACCCATTTCGCGGATTTTGCGAGCTGCTTTTACCAAACTGTATTCGCCACTTAATTGACGGGCTTCTTCATCATTGATGGTAAGCACATCTACTTTGGCAATAACTTGATGTAGGGTATCTAGGGCAATATCCATCCAAAAGTTCATGGTATCCATTACAACGAGTTTGGGGCGTGTTTCGATGCGTTCTAGGGTAGTTAATTGCACATCGGGGCTCAGGTTACCCAGCAATACAAAATCAGGATTTTTCCAATTTTCAGGAATGATGGGATCAAAGGTTCCCAAAACGTTCAATTCGGTGGTGATGGTATCGCGGCTGTTCATATCCATGTGATATTTTCCATGCCAGAAAAACGATTTCTCCCCTTGTTTTACTTGTAAGCCTTGGGTATCTACGCCTCTTTTATTGAGGGTATCTACGAAGTTAAAATCAAAATCCTCCCCTACTACAGCCACCAGACCCACGTTTTTAGATAGCAGGGAAGTTGCCAAAGAGATGTAGGAAGCGGCGCCTCCGATAATTTTTCCAGTTGACCCGAAGGGGGTGTCGATTGCATCAAATGCCACAGAACCAATAACTAACAAACTCATGAAATATTTTTTATAAATTTTTTTAGCAAAGGTATTGAAAATTCGCCGGACTTGACATACATTTGCACTCTCGTTGAGAACGAAACGGTTCTTACACCAAAGCGAAATACTCCTTGATAGCTCAGCTGGTTAGAGCAATTGACTGTTAATCAATAGGTCGTTGGTTCGAGTCCAACTCAGGGAGCCAAAGAAAAGCCATCAGAAATGATGGCTTTTTTGTTTTATATTTGTCTAAACCGAATTATGTCCAATTTAAAAGTCTATAGCAAAAAAGATATTTTAGACTCCGTTGCAGAGGCTAAAGATGCTTTTGCACAATACGGGGTAAAATCAATAGGTTTGTTCGGTTCATTTGTAAAAGACTCAGTTAACGAAAATAGCGATGTGGACTTGCTGGTTGATTTCATTCCTGGAAAAAAGTCTTTCGATAACTTCATGGATTTAGCTTTTTATCTTGAAGACTTATTTGGAAGAAAGGTAGAAATCGTAACTCCGCAATCGTTAAGCAAGCATATTGGTCCGCATATTTTGAAGGAGGTAGAGAATGTCTATCAATCATGATATCGAGCTAATCAAACATATTTTTGAAGAAACTTCATCGACTTGAAATAATAGAATCCCACCAAATCAAGAATTAACCTTTTTTGTAATCACAAAATCAACCATCGGTTGATAATTGTATTTTTGGTCAGTTTGTGGAGCAACAGAATACTTGGAGCAAATTCATATAGCGCCAAAACAAATCTAATTAATGGATTTTGGCAAATTATAAATGCATTTCACTACATTGCCCTTATTAATACAAAGCGATTTTTCCCATAGGTTATACGAATTTTACCTATTGCTATGCTGTAATTATATCAATATCGCATAAACCCTCAATTCATCCCCAAATTGATTCGAGAAAAGCCCCGTTTGGGCAGCCAAAGAAAAGCCAAAATCCTCAGATAGGCAGTTAGAAAAATATCATCCAATTTTATAACTTGCCTTATTTAAGAATCAAATAAAACTGAAAAATGCGCAAATTGGAATTAATCAATCGACTAAATAGAATGTATGCAATGGAAAGATCGCATGCCTTTATTACTTTTCCTGCAATTGCGGTTTATCTGCTGTTCACAAACTCTCCAATGGATGTTGTTTTTCTTTTATACGGAATGGGTCTCTGTATTTTTATCTTGTTCCAAGGGCAACATTATTTTAAATTGAAACTGCATAGTTTAAAAGGAGTAACAATCGACCAAAAATCTAATCTTTTGTTTTTTAAAAAATCCAAAAGACTAAATCTGATTTTTATAAGCTTAATTCCTTTCGTATTAATTTTTCAGATTTTCCTCAATAATTGGACTATAAAAACTGATAATTTGATTTATTGGGCCATTGCGGTCAACGTCTTCGGCATTCTTGAACACATTAATTACTACCACAGACAGCTAATGATTGATAATTCCTCAGATCTTAGTTATATCTTTAGAAACAGAAAACTGAAGGTTGCAAGCTTATCAAAGGACTTATTGGAAAATAAAATATAAAAACTAGCCACTGTCATAATGTGGTCTGAGATAATTTTCCATGGTTACCAAAATCAAAAATGAATGTTAATCAAAGTTCTGGCAACACTTAGTTCACCTTGCTAAGACTTGTTATTAAATAGTTAAGAGTCGCATAAACCCTCAATTCATCCCAAAATTGGTTCGAGAATAGCCCCGTTTGGGAAGCAGATATAAAAGTAAAAGGATTATGCTTGTATCGTGAAACCCTTTTTCATTTGAATATTTAACATCTATTATTTACAACATCATCCTTAAACTGAAGCAACTGTTTCTTCATTTCTTTTATCTCTTTCATCTTTTGTTCCAAAGAAATAAGCTTCTCTTCAAGAATTTCGACTTTTTGAGTTTTGGTGTATTTATTATTATACCAAGCATCGATTATTTGTCCAATCTCTTTTATCGTAAATCCTACCGACTTGGCATCGTTAATCAACTCCAGCTTTTCAACCGTTACATCGTCATAATGGAAATAATTATTGGATTTAATGGATATGTCCTGCTTCCCCTCAATTAATCCCGATTTCTCATAAAATCGAATCGTATGTGGGGAAATACCCGTTTTCTTAGACAGTTCACTGATTAACATAATCCAAAGATAGTATGTTGAAAAATAAATGCAAAGCATAGACTATACTCTAATGTTGTTGGTTTAAAACCATCGACCTAGTTTTGCTAAAATCAAAGAAAAATGAAAAAGACCATATTAATCACCGGAACATCAAGCGGTATTGGAAAAGCCACCGTTCATAAATTTGCCCAAATCGGTTGGAACGTGATTGCCACACAAAGAACTCCCGAAAAGGAAACTGATTTTACCAACTATCCCAATGTGAACCTTCATCCGATGGATGTAACCGACTTGAACAGCATTAAAAACCTGATGTTACAACTTGAAAACCAATCGGTAAAAATAGATGTCGTTGTCAATAATGCGGGCTATGGGGTTGACGGAGTATTTGAATCCATGTCGGATGAAGTTATTGAAAAACAATTCAATACAAATGTTTTTGGATTAATGCGGGTTACTCGAGAAGCCATAAAACACATGCGCCCAAATGGGGGTGGAACGATCATTCAAATTTCAAGCATGGGAGGTAAAATCACGTTTCCTTTATACAGCATTTATCACGCAACAAAATTTGCAGTAGAAGGATTTACCGAATCCCTACACTACGAATTGGCGCAGTTCAATATCAAAATGAAACTCGTTGAACCCGGACCAATTGTCACCGATTTCTATGGCAGAAGTCGCCAATTCATCAAACCCATAGACACCAACCTCTATGACGGATTTATAAAAAAATTCAACGATGCAGCTGAAAAAGTAATGAAAGATGCCGAAGGCCCTGAGGTGGTCGCGGAAATTATTTACAAATCGGCAACAGACCAAAGCAATCAAATGCGATTTGCAGTAGGTAAACCTGGGCCTCTACTTCTCATACTCCGAAAATTGCTAACGGATAAATTATACTTTTTAATGGTGCGCAAAAGCTATAATTTATAAGCCTGCATGCAAATAAATTCGCTCTGAATGTATTTCCCAAAGAATTACATACACGCTAACACATAAGAGTTACTTTTTTGATAGCGTGAATCCCACAAAAAAGGCAGTCGAAATACTGCCTTTTTTTTCCGAAATCTTGAAATGAGAGCTTTATTTACAAGTGCACAACAAATGCCTTGTTGGCATTGGCAAATTTTCAATCTTTTACCTATTCTGCACCAGCTCTGTTTTCTCTAAAACGGGCTTGATTAATGGCTTGCCCTGCAATGCCTGAATGAGGGTAAGCAAGGCCAAGATTCCATATAGAACTGAAACTCCGATAGTCCATTGGGTATTTTTCAAAACATAGTAAGAAAAAACCGGAAGCACCTGTAAGGCATGCATGCCTATAAAATGTGAGACCCTCAAATCTCCCACTGTTTTACTCCATCCCACTATGAACCAATTTGAGTTGTCGTTAAGCGCTCCAACACTGTGATTAAGACTTGAACCCATCGCAAATCCCTCAAAAGAAAAAATCACAAAAATGACAATGCTTAATCGAATTGCCCAAACGTAATACTCCGGTAAATCCGGAAAGGAATTTGCAAAGAACAAATAGCCAACGTAAGCCGTATAAAGCGTTACCAACGTTGCTGCTAGTGCCATCATGGAATACAAAGCAGCATACATCGGTGTACTCAAATTGTAATGCGACAATTGTCCTCTACTGGCCTGAATGGCAATGTACAATATCTCAAATCCCAATAAAATTATAACCGAGCCATTGAAAATTTTGATATTAAAATTGGGCAAATACGAACAATACCAAGCCATTGCCCAAGCGAAAAGGAAGGTTGAAAATGCAAATTTAAAAGGCTTGTACCAGGCATTTACCTGGTAAACTTGAGTGGTGCTGATTTTTGTCATGAACAAGAAAATCACCGCGAGTGACAGACAAAGCAAGCCATAATAAAACAGCGTTTCGTTTCTAAATTTCAATTCGTGAATGAAGTTCATCATAGTTCTAAGTTCCAGGGTTCTATGCGTACTTTCTAAAATGAACCCTATTGCAAATATACCTCACAAACATGCCATACTTTATTATAAGAATTTTTCCTTTTGTTCAAATTATGTGTGCATGCCGTTTTTGGGGTTTGAATAATAAAAAGCTTAACAAAGCCGCTATTAAAAATAAAAATGCAACGAAAGAAATAGCATTCGAAGGTTTTGCATGCAACACATGGGTATAAATGGAACCAAATGTGAGGGTTTCGACTAGCATGGGAATAACTATCATCATATTTATAATTCCCATATATACGCCATATTTTTCTTTGGGAAGCGATTCTACTACCATCAAATATGGCACGCCCATGATACTCGCCCATGCGATGCCCAAACCAACTATATTGAGCAATTGTACCGATTGTTGCGTAGTTTCAGACATGGAATACAAGCCTATAGCGGCCAATAACAATGCAGTCCCATGCACCTTGTAAGCTGAAAATTTTGCCAAAATACGCATAAGTACCAAGGCAACTACAAAGGTGATAATATT
>JAULUW010000084.1:0-7140 GCA_032111345.1 Bacteroidia bacterium | reverse complement strand
CACATTACCACAGGCATGCCCTTAATGGCCAGAACTACATCGATTATAGGCGTAAAAACTCCTCGGGAACTTTCTTTTAAGGCTTTTAACTCACTTTCCGTAGGCGGGATTTCTTTAGTTTTGTACATTGCCCAGAGTACCGTTGAAATCGAAGTAACTCCACCAATTAGAAAAGCCAGATATACCCAATACGGCAATCCATTTGAGCTTAAATGGTTCAACCAATTGTTTTTTTGAAAAAAATACAAGCAAAGATTGGCCAAACTGATCCCAAAACCAGTGAAAAAACTTTGAATTAAAAACCCACGACGTTGTTCTGAAATGGGCAGCACATCCGCCACGAAGGCCCGATAAGGTTCCATCGCCGTATTGTTTCCTGCATCTAAAATCCAAAGTAACCCTACCGCCATCCATATTGTTGAACTAAAAGGGAATGCGAATAAAGCCAAAGAGCAAAGAATGGCACCGATTAAAAAATAAGGTTTACGCCTCCCAAAACGAGGATGCCATGTTCTATCACTGAAAGCACCAATTATGGGTTGAACCAATAAGCCCGTCATCGGGCCCGCTAAATTTAACATGGGCAACTCTTCCGGGTTTGCTCCTAGCATCATGTAAATTGGATTGATGGCCGTTTGTTGCAATCCAAAACTATATTGAATTCCAAGAAACCCGAAATTCATATTCCAGAGTTGCCAAAAGCTCAATCTATTATAAATCTTAGACATGATATCTTAAATTATGGTTAAAATCAATCCATGCATTTGCTTTACTTTTTTTCGCGGTAATGAGTTCGTGTTCCAACTTTAATACGTCTTCTATAAACGGATCATTTACTTCATCGCCTCTATTTCGAATTTGACGCAATTCGCGGGTTTCCTTATAGTTTCGGGACATGTAAATATGAAAATCTGTATTGTCCAAATAAAACGCGTAGGTTCCTTCTATAATTAACACATCTATGTCGATGAGGGAAAGTGTAATTTCGGCTATGGTGTTTTCGTAATAATGCACTTGCGGAACAGAAATGGTGTGTACTCCCTCTTTGAAGGACCTAATAATTTCGTTAAGTCTTTTAAAATTCACTTCTTGAGGTCCAACATTTCGTATATCCATAAGACGTTGTTGGTGGTTTTGAGCAGGTGGTAAATGGAAGAAATCATCCATGTGCAAGATCAAAGATTTCTTTCCCTTTTCTTCCAGAGCCAATTGCAGCGCCGCCGCCAAATACGTTTTACCGCTGCCGGATTCTCCAGCAATAGCCAACACAATTTGGGGCGTGTGGAGGATATAATCAAACACAGCTAAAAGTTCCTTACTCGCTGGTATATTCAATTTGGTTTTATCTATCTTCTCTCCTATCATAAATTTAGGACTTTCTTAATTTGCTGCTTATTGGCACATAGAAACAAGTATCCTGCGGCCGAGAAGCAAAGTTCTTTTTTACCTCCGGGAAGTTTCTCATCAAGAGAAATATATTCAGAAAACTGCATTTTATCCGTTTGCTGCAGAAATTGTTCGTAATCGTATTTCATTTTATCTACTATAGAATCGCAATTTTGGCTTCTAAGTCCAAGTCCCAAAATACCCGTCATAACCGGCCAAGAGCCCCCATTGTGAAAATGAAAGGGTTTGTTTTTAAAAGCATAATTAAACTGTTGTTCTAATAGATTCCATTCCGGATCATTGGGTTGTATTACAGGCCAAAAGGCAGGAACAAAGCCAATGTTTGAATCGTGGATATAAGATTGGATGGTTTCAATGGTGGAAGAACGATCAAATCCTAATAAAAGGGCTAAACCGTTTGCCGCGGCATCCCAAAATGGCGCATATTTTGAAGCATCAAAAGCCGCTGGGAAATACGGCATTTTCCGTTCTTGCCAAATTGCTTTGGAGCGCGGATTAATCTGCATACTTTCTGGTTGGGATTCATTGGTGAAATTTACGATAAGCGCGGTGTACACCAAATGGTGCTTTTCTTGAAATTGTATTTCGTCGGGATATATTTGTAAAAAAAGGTGCAACGCAAGGTATCGCAGTACATTATCATAAAGCGTATATCCCGAAATAAGATACTCATCTGCCCAATTTCCCCCTAAAGGAGTATAAACCAGATTTCGAGCGTTATACTCAAGGATATCTAATACTTGCAGTGTTTTAATTAATTTTGGCCTAAGTTGGCGTTTTAGTTCTTCATCTATATTAAGCTTAAGAAAAAGACAAGATTGAATAATCCACCAAGTTTGAGCATCAACGCGCCCTACCAAAGTGCCATAACTTACAATAGAATCCCCAGAAGTGTTAACCCCTACATTCGAAGGTATAAGTCCATTTTCTAATTGATTTTCACCAAGCGTTAGGATACTTTTCTTTATGGTGGGATACAATTCCTCGATTTCATGCAAACAGATTGCAAGCGCCGTAATGGCGCTATCGCGCGACCAAACCCTACCATAATTTTCTTCCGCTTGAGCGGTAGCCAAAAAACCCAGTGGATGGGTGCTTTTCGAAAGGATATTGATTGCAGCTTCTTTAATCACAGGATATAGGTTTAATATTAGTTCAATTTCACAAATAAAAAAAAGGTGGGCGCAAAACGCCCATCCTTTTTTGTAGTTACCAAATTATTTAAAAATTATAGCGCAAGCTGATAGCGGTAGAGCGACCCGCGATTGAGCGTGCTCTCACGAAATTTGTTTGATTCTCGCTGATAGAACCTTCTTCCGACTCCGTAACACCCAATTGATTTAATACGTTATTGGATTGCAACATGATATTGAAATTCTTCACAGGCGACCATGTAATGTAAGGGTTTACATAGAAATAGGCAGCCATTACCAATTCGTTATTATCTTGAGCAAATGAGCTCCCTGTTCCGATTACACTTGCACCCATTTGCAAATCCTTATTAAAGCTATATACAGGTGTAATACTGTAAATTATTGGAGCTTGACGGCGCGGTGTTTTACCCTCATTACTTGGAGTAACTTCATCCTTTGCAATCGTAGCTTGTGTAATTGTCATATTTCCGAAAATCTCAAATTTATTAAGCGTATAACGTGCTTCTAATTCAAGACCAACGGCATTGTAGGTGCGATCAAAAAATTTCTGAGTAGTGGCTTCGTAATTCTTTTCATCGGTTTGAGCAAAGAAACCTGTTGCATTTAGCATCAAATTATTCTTACGCATTTTATACCCAACTTCTGCTTGTGAAGTAAAGTCAACCACATTATTCGCTGCGGTTAAACCGCCTTGTTGATTTAAATACGTGCCAAAAAGTACACGGTCCGCGCCTGCACGACCACCTCTTGAATAACGTCCAAATACCGAACTTCTCTTATTCAACAAGTAGTTAGCACCAATGGAATAGGACAAATAATTCCAATCGTAATTAACAATACTCGCATTGTTGTTATTGATAATGGCTACACTATTTTCTGTTGCAGAAATGGACCCGTTGCCATTAACGTCCATGGGTGATTCAATAGCGCCGGCATAAGTGCCATTCGCCCAACCCATATCATATCTTGCTCCTACCGAAAGAGTAAGCTTATTATTGATCTCGATATCGCTGTTAATATACGGTGCTAAAATGTCGTAGTTTACATCATAATTACGTTGGCAGCAATTGCCCCAAGCTGGAACACCATAAGCCAACAAACCATTTTCTGTAAGTGCTGTACTCGCGCCCGTAGAATCTACACGATCAATATTGATGAGTCTGCTATAACCGTTGTTAGCATCGGCAGCGCTCATTAAATACGAATTCCATAACCAAGACATATTCAATTTCTGATTCGCTTGGTAAACTCCAAAATTAAACGTACCAAAGGACGTCTTTTTATTGATATTATAATCGTTGGTAAATGAGTTGAAATTATTCAATTTCGTGTTGAATAAATGCATCAGCATAAGTGTTTTACCTTCATAATTAGATCCATCTTGGTTGGTAAGGGTATAGGAATTACCAGCGCCTACCAAGCCAGAAGCGATAGATTCGGCAGTACCAAAATTGGCAGGGAAAGGAGCTGCAAAACGGCCATTTACACCGGCCGAACGCATACGTCCTGTTAACGACCAATTATTACCCAAATCAAATTTGAATTCTGTTCCAATTGCGGTATAATTTGAGGTCATTCCGTTTTGTAGATTGAACATTTCAGGTTGATTTGCTTCATTCAATGCAATTATACTAGACATAAAAGGAGTTTGAAGGCCTCCATTTAATGCATTATAACCCTCTACAGAGCCCCAAACAGGTGCGGCGTTGGTTCCACTTACGGTCATCGGCATGGGCATATACGCCGCGGTATTATCACGAAGGGCTTTTACGTATACCTTCACATAACCATTCTTAAATTCTTTCAGCAAGTTGGCCTTAAATTGCCCCCCATTATTTCCATTGAATCCAATATCGCGTGGTCCAACACCTTGACGGTAAAAACCACCAAGATGCATATATAAGCCGTCCCCTATCTTGGAACCATACTCCACATCCGAGCGGAAATTTTTATAATCCACACCGATTGAAGTAGAAACCGATCCCCCTTCTTGACGACCGTCTTTAGAGATGAAATTAATGATACCTGCCGGAGAATTTGAGGCCAATGTTGACGCAGAACCACCACGAACCGATTCAATTCGGCTGATTGTAGCATCCGCACGAACAAATTGATCCTGAGTTCCAAATGCAATATCTCCAAATTGAAGAACAGGTAATCCATCCTCTTGAATTAATAAATATTTGGAACCTCCGGTTGCTAAAGGTACACCACGAACAGATAAGTTCGTATTTCCTTCCCCAGCGGAGGATTCCGTGCGAATACCTGGTATTTGACGGAAAATTTCAGCGGTAGTTCTAGGAGCAAGCCGTTCAATTTGCTCCGCACGTAGGGTAGAAACCGAAATAGACGAGTTTACAGCTCCCTTAGGATTTGTTACCCCCGTAATTACCACTTCACCCACATTGTCAATCGAATCTTTTGCTTCGCCAACTTGGGCGTAGGATGTTTGAAAACTTCCCCATTGCAACACCAGCAATCCTGCTAATGTCTTTAGATTAATGTAATTTTTTAGTTTCATATGCATTCATTTTATTTTGGTTTGTGGCGGGCAAGTTAAATATGTTTTTCAACGGAAAACCATGAAAAAACCGCGTTTATGAGTGCAATCGTTTGTGCAATCGATTGCGCAATCGATTGCGGTTGATAACTTTTTCTAACAATTCATTCATTCAAAATAAAAAACCCCATATTGCAATTGTGAAAACATGGACAATTAAAGATCTTGCACAAATATTAACCGTAAGCCCTTCTACGGTTTCTCGTGCACTTAATAATCATCCAGACATCAGCATCGAAATGCGCTCTAAAGTGCAACAACTTGCCGAAGAACTCCAATTTAAACCCAACAGTTTTGCGGCAAACTTCAGAAAAAAACAAACTAAATTAATCGCCATCATCCTGCCTAAAATTTATCATTCATTTATCCCAGATGTAATTGAAGGTATAACAAAAAAACTCAATACAGAGCATTTTCAAACGCTCATACTAATAACCGAAGATCAGCTTGAGAAAGAAATCGAAGCCATAAAACAATGTTGTGATATGCGTATTGACGGCATTCTCCTGTCAATAAGTAATCAAACCAAAAATTTAAACCATTTAGAAATCTGCAAGAAAATGGGCATTTCCATTGTTTTGTTTGATAATATCTTAGAAACAGAAGATTTTTCTACCGTTCACATAGATGATATCCAAGCAGCCAAACAATGTGCCATGTATTTGAATCAACAAAACTGCGATCAAATTGTGGCCATATATGGTCCAGAGGAACTCAGCATTTCCAAAAATCGCCAACTAGGATTTAAAGCAAATATCAGTCCTCAAAAGAATCTAATCGAATTCTTTGCCCAAGACGCACATGAGGCCTACCATTTTTCAGAACAACAAATAAAGCGCAACCCCCAAATTGCTTTTTTTGGAATAACGGATGAAGTTCTACACGGCATTATCAAGGCAATTAAGGAAAATGACCTATCCAAAAATACCTTAGTTGTTGGTTTTTCTGATGGGCTTTTACTCCCCTTTCTACATAAGGAACTGCGTTTTATTTTTCATAATGGGAAATCCATTGGTTCGAGGGCTGCTGAACAAATTTTAAAATGCATCGACGAAAAAGTCCCACCAGTAGCACACATTGAAATTCCGGTTAAGCTGCATTAATACAATACGACCGAAAACACGATTTTTACCGCTTCATTTTGGATGCTCGTGCCGGAGCATTTAAGGAGTTGGGAGATTCCGAACACTTGTATTTCCAAACAAACTAGACCTTGGTAAGGGTAATCGTTCGTTTTATTCTACAAATTTCCATGTTTTAGTGTGAAACCTGACTGTATCTTTGGCTCATGATTCGACGTGGCAATCCAAATGACACTGCCCTTTTACAGGAAATCGGCACGACCACCTTTAGTGATACCTTTGGCAATACCTGCACCAAAGCCGATATGCAGTTTGTTCTTGACTCGTTTTTTAATGACAACCAATGCAAATCCGAACTTTCTGATCCCGAAGATCATTTTTTCTTTTATGAGGAATCGGGTATCACCAAAGGATATTTACGTATCAATGCCAAACATCCTTGCCCTATTCCCGATGTTCAAAATAAACGTTGCATAGAACTGGTTCGATTGTATGTTTTGAAAGAGTTTCACGGCAGCCATGTAGCTACCGAATTAATGCATTTTGCTATTGAATTTGCACAAAATCAACACTGCGACGCCCTCTTTTTATCTGTTTGGGAATACAACTTCAGAGCCCGTGGCTTTTATGAAAAACACGGCTTCGTAAATTCGGGTATAGAAAACGACTTCCCATTAGGAACAACTCCGCAAACCGATTTATGGTTTGTAAAATCCTTGAAAACAACCTAAACATCCCAAAAAAACGACCGATGGTAAGAACCGAAAACTTCCAACAGGTAGAAATTAGCAGCCAAGACGAACTGAGAAAATGGCTTGAAAAAAATCATGCCCAAAAAGAGAGTATATGGCTGGTAACCTATAAAAAGGAAGTCCCCGACAAATATGTTTCTATCCAAGAAGTGCTCGATGAATTGCTCTGCTTTGGTTGGATAGAT
>JAULUW010000083.1:0-3612 GCA_032111345.1 Bacteroidia bacterium | reverse complement strand
TTTTAAGAAGTGGATTAACCCAAATAGGTTTTAAGGATTTTACTTTTGCTTGATTTGCGCAAACGACGCAACGCTTTTTCCTTAATTTGGCGCACACGTTCGCGGGTAAGGCCAACTTTGTCTGAAATGTCTTCCAAAGTATGTGCTGGGTTGCCATCCAAGCCAAAGTAATATTTCAAAACGTCGCGTTCTTTATCGCTAAGGGTTGAAATAACGCGATTGATTTCGTTTTGTAAAGATTCATTCAACAACGGCATGTCTGGATTGGGCTCGTCATTGTTGTCTAAAACTCCTAAAAGGGTATTGTCTTCCCCTTCTGCAAGAGGGGCATCGATACTTAAGTGACGGCCGCTAGAGCGCAAGGCGTTCTCAACTTCGGTAATTGCAATATCTAAGGAATCTGCAATTTCTTGGGGGGTTGGTTCACGTTCGAGTTCTTGTTCCAAACGCGCTGCTGCTTGGGTAATACGCCCTAAACTACCTACTTTATTTAAAGGTAAACGTACAATTCGACTCTGATCGGCTAATGCCTGTAGAATGGATTGACGAATCCACCATACTGCGTAGGAAATGAATTTGAAACCACGAGTTTCGTCAAAGCGTTTGGCCGCTTTGATAAGCCCCATATTCCCTTCGTTGATTAAATCACCCAGAGTGAGTCCTTGGTTTTGGTATTGTTTAGAAACGGATACCACGAAGCGTAAGTTAGCATTAACCAATTTCTCCAATGCTGCTTGGTCGCCCTCTCGAATGCGCTGAGCAAGTTGCACTTCCTCTTGAGCATCGATCATGGGAACCTTAGAAATTTCGTTCAAATACTTATCAAGTGATTTGTTTTCGCGATTGGTAAACTGTTTTGATATTTTTAACTGCCTCATAGTTGCTTTTATATATAAAATACAATTAGCCGTGCAAAAATACAAAAAATATGGGCCATTTTTTTCAATATTGTTATGCTTTAGCTAAAATAGATATAGGTATCTACAATTCGTTTAAGAAATTGTTTGAATTCCTGGAATTAAGAGAGAATGGAATATGCAATAAATGCACTTAGGTATGCGGCAACACCATACAGAATAAACAAGGCCACGGGCCATGCCCATGATCCTGTTTCTTTTTTGAGAACCGCCATCGTGCTGATGCATTGAAGCGCAAACGCATAAAATAACATTAAACTGATGGCATAAGGAGTTCCGTAAAGGGGTTTTCCTGTTTGAGGGTCTTTTTGCGCTTGCATCTTTTTCCGGATGCCAACCATATCTTCCGATTCACCAGAGGCCGTAAATAGCGTACTCATTGTACCTACAAAAACCTCTCTCGCAGCAAAAGAAGAGATTAAGGCAATACCTGTTTTCCAGTCGTAACCTAAAGGTCGTATCGCAGGTTCAATAAAACGACCCATCAACCCAGCATAGCTGGACTCAAGTCTATAGGTGTTTTCTAATTCGATGCGTTTTTCATTTTTTTCTTCAAGGGAAGTAATCTGTGCAACGGCTTTTTCTGCGCGCTTTGTAGCTTGATCCATAGAATCACCTGGCCCAAAGCTTGAAAGTGCCCACAATGCCATTGAAATCACCAATATGACTTTTCCAGCTTCTCTAAGGAAGGCTTTACATTTAATCCATGCATTTTGTAAGACCGTTTGCAAGCGTGGACTTTGATAAGTAGGTAGTTCTAATACAAACTCAGAACTCTCCATTGTTTTTTGCCTGTATTGAAAAATCCAAGCCAGTATAATGGCAAGCACTATTCCGGCAAAATAGGCGCCCGTCATCAACGCCGTCTGCGCAGGAATAGGCCCCCAAAATGTCCCCTTAGGAACAGCAAGAGAAATCAGTAATACATAAACAGGTAAACGCGCGCTGCAACTCATGAGTGGCACCACCAACATTGTTGCCAATCGTTCTTTTTTATTTCGAATGGTTCTTGTAGCCATTATACTCGGAATGGCACATGCAAAACCTCCCACTAAGGGTATTATGGAACGCCCATTTAATCCCAATTTGCGCATTACCCTATCACTGATAAAGCTCGCACGCACCATATAACCACTGTCCTCTAAAATGCCAATAAGAAAAAAGAGGATAAATATCTGAGGTACGAAAATAACCACCCCCTCTAACCCACTTAATACGCCGTTACTCCAGAAGCTTGCAAAGTAGGGATTAGAAAACCAAGGTTCTGACTGCTCACGTAAAAAACTGAAGGCATGTTCGATGGCCGACATGGGGGTTTCCGCAAGCGTAAAAACTCCTTGGAAAATCAGCAACATAATTAACATGAAAGCACTCAATCCCCAAATAGGGTGGGTTAAAACCCGATCGATTTTTAGGGTATTGAACGCTTTTAGGCGTTTTTTCTGCGGTATTACTTGTTTGATAACTTTATCGATATCGGCATATCTGCGCAAGGTTTCTTCACTAATGCCCCTATCGATATGGCCTTCTGAGAATCGCTGCAAACGTTCCTCAAAACCTTCGTTTTGAGTCAATGTATTCCCAATTTGCATCTTGGGAAGTATCTCCCATAGGGGCAAAATATTTTTATCGGCTCTGGGATTTATGCAGGTAATGGGTATTCCCAATGCCTTACTAAGCGTATTGGGATCTACTTCTATTTCGCGGCGCTTGGCCGTATCTTGCATCGTGAGGATTCCCGATGCTGGGATATGTAATTCTGCAATCTGTGAATAGAGAAGCAAATTACGCCTCAAATTCGAGGCATCAAAAACAAATACGATCTCATCAATTTTAGAGACACCTTTACCTAAAAGATGGGTGTTTACAACGTGTTCATATTCAGAATTGGAGAATAGACTGTAAATCCCAGGCAAATCGATCCATTCAATTTCCATATTATGGATGCGGGTAATACCCGTAAAAGCATCTACGGTTGTACCTGGTAAATTGCTTGTTTTTTGCCCCAAGCCAGTTATTCGATTGAATAGCGTTGTTTTACCGCAATTGGGATTTCCGATTAATGCTATTCTCTTCACGATGTTTTTTGGGTTAATTAGAAAGAGGGCGGATTAGGATTTCTTGAGCTTCGCTTTTGCGTAAACCCAGTATATAGGAATCTATTTGGAATGCAATGGGATCGCCTCCAGGTGCCGCATAAAGTTTGGTGATTTCCGTGCCCGGAACGCAACCCATTTCAGCTAAGCGGGAGGTTAATTCGCTGGGTTTTAGCGATTCGATTTCCCAAGGAACATCGAATTCCATATCTCTAGCCGTTGTTTCCAATACGTGCAAATTTAGAATCATTTTAAATAAACACCAAGAGTTTACGCATTCTTTATTCTTACTTAATCGAAAATCTCTCGATTATCCGCGAAATGTAAAGGATGCATAACTGCATTGAGATTCAATTGTAAGGGGTATTACATGTAAACGGAAGGTTTCGAGCACGTATTCCATAAAAGGTTGCCATAGCTTGCGCATTTTGGAAATGTGGTCTATAAAAATTGATATATACTTGGAACCTTTATTTGGTCGACGTAATGGCATATAGGCTTTCAAGGACGCTATAACGCAACTGATTTTCAGGGTTTTGTTCCAGATTCTGATTTTTTTGTCTCTGAAGAAATTGCCATTCTTCATCAAAAAAGTATTT
>JAULUW010000082.1:0-5675 GCA_032111345.1 Bacteroidia bacterium | reverse complement strand
CACTAAAAGCCGCAACCATCGTACTGTTTTCGGGCAGCGGTGCTCAAAATCGCGATGAAGAAATATTAGGCCACAAACCCTTTGCCGTATTGGCCGATACCTTAACACGATTGGGATATCATGTGTTGCGTGTCGACGATCGTGGGGCTGGCTACACCGTCTGCAAGCCCAGTGAATTGCAGGGTTACACCACCCAAGATCTAATAGAAGACGGAACCGCGTATTTGAAATTTGTTCGAGACAGCATCAGTGCAGAAAATCCCATCATCCTCATCGGACATAGCGAAGGCTGTTCCATCATTGCGGCACTTGCCCGTGAAAACAAACAGGTGCACAAGCTCATTGCTTTTGGACCCGTATTGGTCTCAGGAGCCGAAATCAATACGTATCAGAATGAAATGGGCGTAGCCCTGTTACTCCAGGATTCGCTTCAAACCCAAACCTATTTAGACCTGCACCGTTCCCTCTTGGACTTGACCCGTGTGGATTCACTTTTCGATGCCGATACCACCTTGTTGTATGCAGCCATGCAATCCCCATATAAAAATTGGAAAGCACGTACCCCCAAGAAAATCCGTCGAAAAATCGAAAAAAGATTTGCAAATAGTACAAAAATGGAATTCCCCATTTACCTGCGAGAAACCTATGTTTCCTTGTTTCAGAATGCGTGGATGTGGCATTTTTTGCGCAGCAATGCCCTTGAAGATTGGAAAAACGTGCATCAATCAAGCCTTTTGTTGAATGGGAGTCTCGACAAACAAACACCGGTTTCATTGAACGCCGATGCCTATCAGAAACAATTAAGTACCCAGCAAAATATAGAATACCGCATATTGCCTCGGATCAATCACTTGTTCCAAGAAGCTCAAACGGGAGATGTTTCCGAATACGGAAGTATCGAAACCACCATTGACGCATCGGTACTGCAAGCCATGCTTGAATTTCTACAAAAACCTTAAAACAGGTACTCTTTCAAAATACGGCGGTATCGAAACCACCATCGATGCCTCGGTACTGCAAGCCATGCTTGAATTTCTAAAGAAACCTTAAAAATCGATGCGGAAACGCTCTCTACGCAATTCTGCGTACGGCAAAGGATTCTGGAAATCTTCTGAAAACTGCCAACGATTTTTCACCATGTGAATCGCATCGTGAATGGCATTGCGCATGCTCAAGGTTTCAGCGGTATCTTTTCCAGCTAAATCGTAGGCGGTTCCATGATCCGGACTGGTGCGAATGATGGGAAGTCCCGCCGTGAAATTAATGCCCTCATAAAATGCCACCGACTTGAAAGGAATCAAACCCTGATCGTGATACATGGCCAAAACGGCATCAAAAGGTTTGTATTGTCCGCTGCCAAAAAAACTATCCGCCGCATAGGGTCCATACACCAACTTCCCTTGATCGAAAGCCGTTTGAACCGCAGGTTTAATAATTTCAAGTTCCTCTTTTCCAAGCAAACCGCTATCGCCGGCATGTGGATTAAGTCCCAAAACCGCAATTCGGGGTTTGATGATATTCAAATCTTCCCGGAGGGAATTATACATCACCTCCAACTTATTCAAAATAGCATCGGTGCTTAACTTTTGTGCAATTTGAGAAACGGGGACATGCTCGGTAACCAAGCCCATTTTAAGTTCTTCTGAAACCAAAAACATGGCGTAATTTTTCACCCCAAAATGTTCCGCAATAAAACCCGTATGTCCGGTAAATGTCGCTTCATGCTGCGCAACGGTAGATTTATCCAAAGGTGCAGTAACCAATGCATCCAAATGATCGGCATCCGCCAAGGCTTTTTTCAAACAATTTAGGGCCTCCAAACCGGCATCGGCCTGCGCTTCTCCCATTTTAATTTCGATGCTGGCATCGCTGCCAACCACCAAATTTAGTTTTCCTTCCAGCGCTTCACCCGCAGATCGCACCAAATTGTAACTGATGGAATCCAAGCCCAATACCTTCTTATAATAGTTGAATGTTTTGGGTGATGCGTATAAAACGGGTGTCCCGTACTTGAAGATATTTTCATCTGAAAATATTTTCAAAATCAGTTCCATTCCTACTCCATTGGGATCCCCTTGGGTTATTCCGTATACTACTTTGCGTTGTTCTGTCATGAATTATGGCGTTAAAAAGCGTTTATGCACGTGTCCTATTTTTCTTTCTGCCTGCGCTATCCCCCAAATTCAGAGGTTTTTACGCTGCATTTAGAATCTTAAAAACGCCCGTGCAAAATGATTGTGCAAATTAACGATAAAATCAGGATTCTTAGTATTGGGTTATCGACGTATATAAGATTAAATTTGTGGAGCATGAGTAAAATCCGAGTAGGTATATTTTTTGGGGGAAGTTCAAGGGAACGAGAAGTCTCATTTGCGGGCGGTAGAACCGTTTACGACAATCTCGACAAATCCTTATTTGAACCCGTTCCCTTGTTTATCGACAGCTTTGGTGGCATCGTAAAATTAAACTGGGAACACGTTTACAAAGGAAGTATCCGCGATTTTTATCCTCCGGCGGCCTTTTTACCGACTCTCGATCACGGATTTCAAATTTATGCCGAATCCCTTATTCCCGAAGAAGCACTCTTGCGTGCCGGAATCCCAATCAGCGATGAAACCGCCGATTTACAAGCCCTCATGCAAGAGCACATGAACCGCAGCATCGGAGAACCCCTGCAATGGGAAAGCTTGAAATACCATATCGATATCGCTTTTTTGGCCCTGCACGGCACTTTTGGTGAAGACGGAAGTATTCAAGGAATACTGGAATGGCTGGGAATTCCGTATACCGGATCGGGTATTTTGCCCTCCGCTTTAGGCATCAATAAATGGATCCAAAAGAAATTTCAACAAACGCAAAACCTCTATATCAATGAATTTGAATCCATCAGTTTTGAGGAATGGATGGAATCCGATACCGTTGAAAAACACCAACGCTTTCAGTATTTTCTGCAAAAATTCAAGCATCAATTTGTTGTAAAACCCGCAAATCAAGGCTCTTCTTTGGGCGTTTCTATCCTGGAAGATCCGGTGTTTGAACGTTTTTGCGATGCCATTGACTTGGCCTTTTTCAAGTTGCGCATCGACACAGACGAATTCCAACAAAAAGAAATAAGCGCGCAAATATCCTATATAAAGGAACTTACCGACATCCGCTCGGGCTTGGGTTTACCCCTGAAAAACGGTTCGGATACCTATTATACCCCCGACGCGGTGATGCAACTGCTCTTGGATTCAGAAGGAATTATTGAATTGCAAGCGCATGACAGCGAATCGCGCGTGCTTATTGAATCTAAAATCAACGGCAAGGAATTCAGTTGTATCGTGATCGAACACCATCGCGGTCAACCCCTCGCCTTGCCTCCCACCGAAATTAAAAAAAGCGGCGCACTCTTCGATTACCGCAGTAAATATTTACCCGGTTTGAGTCGCAAAGAAACCCCCATGGACGTATCCGCCGAAATTATTCACGAAATTCGGAGCGCCTGCAGCGAACTGTACCGATTTTTTGGATTTGAAGTGTATGCCCGCATCGATGGTTTCGTTCAAACCGACGGTCAGATCTTTTTGAACGACCCCAATACCACTAGTGGAATGATGCCCAGCTCATTCTTCTTCCACCAAGCCGCAGAAATCGGTCTCAATCCGAGTCAGTTCCTTACCTTTATCGTGCGCCAATCGCTTAAAACCCGAATTTTATCGCACCCATCCGGACGGAAATTTACCGCATTAAAAGAGCGCTTGGATGCCTTATTTTCTCAAAGCCAACTTCCCCAAAGTGCCAAAAGAAAAATTGCCGTTATCATGGGGGGCTACAGTTTTGAACGACATATTTCCATGGAGTCGGGTCGCAATATTTACGAAAAATTGAGCTCCAGCGAAGAATTCGAACCCATTCCCCTCTTTTTGGTTGGAAACCGCGATTCCTATGAATTGTACACCCTTCCTTTGGCCTATATGTTAAAGGACAATGCCGACGATATCCGCAATAAAATTTTGAATCCGCAAAATCACGACGCATTGGCGCAAATTCGTGAGGAAACTTCCTACATAAGAGATAAATACCACCCCAATGGCGCTGAATTTCATGCCGAAAAATGGTCGCTCATGGACCTCAAAAACCAGGTGGAAGGGGTATTCATCGCCTTGCATGGCAGACCCGGTGAAGACGGTACATTGCAGCGCGATTTACAGGCTTACGGCTTGTATTTCAATGGCTCGCCATCGCACAGCTCGGCCCTTACCATCGATAAATATGCCACCAATCAAACCTTGCGCGAGGCGGGTTTCCTAGTCGCAGACCAACTGCTTTGGGACGCTTCTGATTTTTATATAAACCCCAAGCTCCGTTCGGAGGAAATTGCCGAACGTTTTGGACTTCCTTTAATCGCAAAACCTGCTGATGATGGGTGCTCGGCTGCCGTTCGAAAAATAAAATCGGCCTCTGAACTCGAAGATTTCGCCCATTTGATTTTCCGAACTTCGCCCGACTTAGATCCCGTAATTGCAGCACGTTTGAACCTCGATATCCACGATGAATTGCCCCAAAAATCCAGTTTATTGATTGAGAAATTCATTGAAAAAGGCGATGCCCTTCATTTTCTAGAAGTTACCGGTGGCATGCTCACGCATTACCAAGAAGACGGAAGTCTCTATTATGAAATGTTCGAACCCTCCGAATCCTTGGCAGAATCCGAAATTTTAAGTCTGGAGGAGAAATTCTTAGCCGGAGAAGGTCAAAACCTCACGCCTGCGCGTTTTTCGAGAGATGCGGCCTCACAAGCGCGCATCTCTGAAATGGTCCGAAACACGCTTAAAAATGTGGCCGAAACCCTACACGTACAAGGCTATTGTCGGATCGACGCTTTCGTGAAAATCTTCCCCCAAGAACGCGTGGAAGTGTATATCATTGAAATCAATTCGCTTCCTGGCATGACGCCCGCCACCTGCATTTACCACCAAGCAGCATTAAATGCATACAAACCGTTTGATTTTATCCGAGAAATACTGAACTTTGGTCGCGACAAATGGCAACTAGAAACACAAAAAGTAAAACGCTCTTAAAAGGCCTCACTGCCAAAGAAATTGGCATTCAAATAGGTCTCTTATTATTGGCAAGTATCCTGGTATTATGGGGGATTTTTGCGGGACTCTCGGCCTATACCCACCACAACGAATACATCAAAGTTCCCGACGTGTCGGGCATGTCCTTCGATGAAGCTCAAATTCGTTTGGAGCAAGCCGGGTTGCGTTCGCAAATAATGGATTCGGTGTATAATGAAAAAGCACGCCCCTACACCATCATCGAACAAAATCCGAAATCCAACGACTCCGTAAAGGAAGGCCGCACCATTTATTTGGTTATCAATACGGGAAATAAGCCCAAAATCAAGGCGCCCAACTTGGTCGATATGAGCATCACGCTTGCCAAAGCCATCATCAAAAACAGGGGTTTGGTTCTGGGGGAAATCGGTTACGCCTATGACCCTATTGGAAACAATCTGGTTTTGGCACAGACATACCGCGGCCAAGCTTTGGTGGAGGGAACCTTAATTCCAAAGGGCAGTGTCATCAATTTAACGGTGGCCTCAACCGATAAATCGCAATTCCCGGATGCAGATTCCAGCGCCATTGACGATTCCGTACTTTTAGAGGGGGAAGATTTATAAGTCCCGA
>JAULUW010000081.1:0-11343 GCA_032111345.1 Bacteroidia bacterium | reverse complement strand
CGAAGAAGTTGGGGGAGGTTTTACAATATGAACAACCAACCCAATACATTGTCAAGAGTGACAAGTATTCAAATCATAATAATATTCCAGTATTAACAGCTGGTAAGTCATTTATACTTGGTTATACCAATGAAACAAATGGAGTGTTTGAAGATTTGCCAACAATAATATTTGACGATTTTACAACTGCTTCTCAGTTTGTGGATTTCAGATTTAAGGTGAAGTCATCAGCAATGAAAATACTGAAGCCCAAAATGCAGGGCATAAACATGAGATTTATGTTCGAAGTTATTCAAGGGATTTATTACCCCATAGCCGATCATAAAAGGCATTGGATTGGGGAATTTCAAAATATTGAAATACGCTTGCCAGATATAAAAAAAATGCAAATTCTAGGAGATGTTATTTCTGAGGTGTACGAAGAAATTAACTTTCTAGAAGTAAAACTCCAAAAACTCAAACTCCAAAAACAGGGCATGATGCAAGTCTTGTTAACGGGTAAAATAAGATTGGTATGAAACCTTTTAAACAAGCATTGATACAACATTAAAATAATAATATGCCATTACCCGATTTATTATACCGAAAACTAAAAGTTGTGTTTGTCGGCACAGCCGTAACAGCCTCTTCAAATGCTGCCGAAGCCTATTATGCCACACATGGCAATAGCTTTTACAGCGTTATAAACAATGTGGGAATTACTCCAGAACTTATTTTACCAGAACAATACCGCTCGTTAATTAACCATGGCGTTGGATTAACCGATTTGGTCAAAGAAAGAGATGCCTTGGATAATGAATTGCAACATTTAGATTTTGATGTTGAAGGCTTTAAGGAGAAAATGCGGCATTTCAGCCCTAGGATAATCTGTTTTAATGGAAAATTGGCAGCAGCTTATTTTTTATTAGGGAACAATAAAACAAAGTACGTGCAATATGGCAGACAAAGCGAGCTATTTGAAAATTCCATTGTATTTGTTGCCCCTTCAACAGCCAGAACTGCTTTAAAATATTGGGATGAAAATCATTATAGAGCCTTAGCTAATTTGATAAATAACCCACATGAATAATGAGAAAAGAACGAATCACCCAAAATCGAGTAGTACAACTGTTAGTAGGCCCATTGCAATACAGCTACTTGGGCAACTTGGAGGACGTTGATAATAGCAATATCCGAGAGGAAGACTTGAAAACGTGGCTGCAAACTGCGGGGTATTCGGATGCCGTAATTGGCAGAGCCATTTTTGATTTTAAAAAAACTGCGGCATTAAACCCAAGCGATGATTTATACCCCATCAACCGTGAGGTATACTCAAAGTTAAGATACGGGGTTAAAGTAAAAGATGATGCCAGCGATTTGGTTCAAACCGTTTGGCTCATTGATTGGAAAAACCCATTAAACAACCATTTTGCCGTAGCAGAGGAAGTAACCGTTAGAGGTAAAAACACCAAACGCCCCGACATCGTAATTTATGTAAACGGAATTGCATTGGGTATATTGGAGTTGAAGCGTGCCAGTGTTTCAGCTTCGGAAGGTATTCGACAGAATCTTGACAACCAACAACACCGATTCATCAAACCATTTTTCTCTACCATACAAACCGTATTAGCAGGAAACGATAGCCAGGGTTTGTTTTACGGCACGACCAAAACACCCGAAAAATTTTTCCTAAAATGGAAAGAAGACGATTACCAATACGATCCCAACAAAAACATATTAGACCAACACCTGCTTCAATTTTGCGAGAAACAACGGCTCCTGGAATTTATTCATGATTTCGTGGTATTTGATGCAGGGATTAAAAAACTATGCAGACCCAATCAATTCTTTGGTGTTAAAGCGGCACAGCAGTTTATCAAACGACGTGAAGGTGGTATAATTTGGCATACCCAAGGCAGCGGTAAATCGCTGTCCATGGTTTGGCTTGCCAAATGGATCCGTGAAAACCAAACCGATGCCCGCTTGCTCATCATAACCGACAGAACCGAGCTGGATGAGCAAATTGAAAAAGTGTTTAAGGGTGTTGATGAACAAATTTACCGCACCAAAAGTGGAAGAGATTTGTTGGACAAACTCAATGGAACTACTCCTTGGTTGTTATGTTCCTTGATACACAAATTTGGAGGTAACGATGAAAATGACGTGGATGGTTTTATAGCCGACATCAAGAAGCCCGCCGATTTTAGGCCCAAAGGAAACTTGTTTGTGTTTATTGATGAATGTCATCGCACTCAAAGCGGTGAGTTGCACAAAGCCATGAAAGAGATCCTTCCGGATGCTTTATTTATCGGTTTTACTGGCACTCCCCTTCTCAAAGCCGACAAAAGAAAGTCTATTGAAGTATTTGGTCCTTACATACATACGTATAAATTTAACGAAGCTGTGAAAGATGGTGTCGTTTTGGATTTATTGTATGAAGCCCGGGATGTAGACCAAAAAATTACCGATCAAAAAGGAATTGATGAATGGTTTGAAACCGTAACCAAGAACATGAACGACCTGCCTAAGGCAGAGCTGAAGCAAAAATGGGGAACCATGCAGAAGATTCTCAGCACCAAAGACAGGCTTCAAAAGGTTGCTTGGGATATTTACACCGATTTCAGACGGAAACCGAGGCTGAAAGATGGTCGAGGGAATGCAATTTTGGTTACTAGAAGTATTTATGAGGCTTGCAGGTATTACGATATTTTTCAACAGTTAGGATTCAAAAACTGCGCTATTGTAACCAGTTTTGAACCCTCCACAGCCAGTATAAAAGGTGAAACAACGGGCGAAGGTGAAACTGAAAAATTGGAACAGTTCGATATTTACCAGAGAATGCTCAACGGTAAAGACCGAGAGCAATTTGAAAAAGATGTAAAAAAGCAATTCATTGATGAGCCAGCGAACATGCAATTGCTTATTGTGGTTGATAAGCTCTTGACAGGATTTGATGCACCAAGTTGTACCTATTTGTATATCGACAAGGAAATGCGTGATCATGGTTTATTTCAGGCTATATGTCGGGTTAATCGCACGGAGTCGGACGATAAAGAGTTCGGTTATATAGTTGATTATAAAAACTTGTTCAACAGCTTAAATCAATCCATTGCCAATTATACCTCAGATGCCTTTGATAATTTTGAGGAAGATGATGTTAAAGGGCTATTGGTGGATCGCTTAAAAATGGCAAAGGAACGTCTGGAAGATGCTCTTGAAACCGTTTATGAATTAACCAAAAACGTTGAAGCGCCTAAGCAGATAGAGCAATACATCAAATATTTTTGTGGCAATACCGAAGATAAAGATGCCCTAAAGGAAAACGAAGAGAAACGTCTAACCTTTTACAAGGCAGTTGTCGCGCTAATAAGAGCATACAACAACATTGCACCTGAAATGGAAGAGGCGGGATTTAGTGAAGCTGAGGCCGCAAAGATTAAAACCAAAGTAGATGAATATGTAGAACTTCGAAATTCCATTAAAATAGCGAGCGGCGAAGACATTGACCTGAAACGATACGAGCCAGAGATGCGCCAATTATTGGATATGTATTTGAGCGCAGATCCAAGCAGAACTATATCCAACTTTGGAGATGCCACCTTACTTCAAATTATAGTAGAACAAGGGGTTGGAGCAGCAACCGACAAATTGCCAAATGCAATTAAAAACAGTAACGTGGCTATTGCGGAAACCTTAGAGGCAAATATGCGTAAGGTTATCACACAGGAAATGCCCATCAATCCTGTTTACTATGAGCGCATGAGTGTTTTATTGCAGGAACTTATTCGGCAGCGTAAAAACAAAGCAATAGATTACGAACAATTCCTACAACAAATAGAAGAACTGGCTAAAAGCATCCAGCCGGAAAACAAACAAAGTCAATATCCATTAAACATAGATACGCCTGCCAAACAAGCCTTATACGAGATACTGGAAGACGAAGTTTTAACATTGGCTATGGAAGCAGATGTTGCATATAACATTGAGGAAAATTGGATTGGGAACACCTTAAAAGAGCGAAAAGTAAAATATGCTATAAGCCGACATATTAACGATCCAGAAAAAATAGAAACCCTATTGGAGGTCATCAAAAATCAAAAGGAATATAGGTAATGGTTGTTGCAGGTATTGAAATAGAATTGGTTCAAAAGAACATCAAAAATTTACATTTAGCGGTGTATCCACCTTATGGGAAAGTGCGTTTGGCTGCACCATTGGATGTGAATGAGAAAACTTTGGAATTATATGTAGCCTCCAAACTTTCTTGGATAAGAAAACAACAACGAAAATTTGCCAATATGGATAGGGAATCTCCAAGGCAATTCGTAAACAGAGAATCCCATTACTTTAAGGGTAAAAGATATTTATTGCGCGTTCACGACACAGGGCACCCGTATCGGTTTCCCAAAGTCATCTGCAAGACCAAAACCTACATTGAAATGTACGTTAGAGAAGGGTATAACGTTGCGCAAAAAAGCGAATTAATGAAAGAATGGTATCGGGAACAATTAAAGCATATACTAGAGGAACTTATACCAAACTGGGAAACAACACTTCAAGTCAAAGCGAACCAAGTAAAGGTTCAAAGTATGAAAACTAAATGGGGTTCATGCAATCCCTCAACAAGGAATATCCTCTTCAATTTAGAACTTGCCAAAAAGCCGATTGAATGTATCGAATACGTCGTTGTGCACGAGCTTTTGCATTTAATTGAGCGCAAACACAGCAACTTATTCAAAGCATATTTGGATAAATTTATCCCAAATTGGAAGGGTATTAAAGACGAACTAAACCGAAATTAAATATATTGGCGATTTCTATTTTTACTCCCAACATTTAATTCGCAATTAAACCGATATGACAAAACTAACACATAAAACCAAAGAGGATTGGATCGCAATAATTCAGAACAAGCTTAAATACTTTTAACATACCTACATATTGTTTGAATTACCCTGAGGTACAGTATGATGAAGACTTAGAAGAAGCCGTTTTCCTTTGTCCTTATTCTAAAACCAATATTTTCAAATGGGAAGAAGATGGTTTCCCAGAAATACCTGAGCTTGTTATTTACACCAATAATTTGTCTGATACATTCGAAGATGCCCATGTGAATAAAACATTACGCCAAGCCAAACAAGACTTTAAGAAAATAGCAGGCAACAGTTGGGCTTCAAACTTTGAAGACTATATCATAAAAGAACTCAATCCGGAAATGCCATATTATCGGTTAATATTACAGCATCCGGATGGGGAGAATTCGGATTACGTTACAGTGATATACCAAGGTGAATATGAAAATTAATTATATCGGACAGCTGACCACCAAAAGATAAGATATTTTTGATAAAATAGGCGTATTCATAATTACTAATTACACCAAAACCAACGGGCCACCTCAAATTGTAAGTCCTGCAGACTCAAACACCCAATTTAGGCAACAGCCTGTTGCCTAAATCACCACCAATCTGTCTCATCAAATTATTAAATACCCATATCATTTTGGCTTTTTAGTTCTTTCCGATAATTATACAGATCGTGAATTGGAAAATGTACTTATTAATAATTCAACAAACTTTTTACTCGAGCTCGGCAGTGGCTTTGCTTACATTGGTCGTCAAGTACCCTGATGATTGGAGATCAAGAATATTTTATATATTTTCTATTTTACCATTTTGAAACTGAGGGCTTATGTGGTGCCGTATTGTAAGCGCATGATAAGGTTTGCTATTGAGGTTTACTCAAAACCTGAAATCATCAATTCGGACCAAGGCCCGCAGCATATATCAGCCTTGTGGCCGAAATACGTAGATTCTGAAGCTCTAAAAATGCCATATACGCAGCAAGATTTGGACCAATTCCCTTGTTAAACAGATGCTAAGGAAGAATGGGACTCATTTAAAGAACAATACCCGAACGCTATCAAAATATTGATATTCAGCACTTTGAATTTACTAAGGAAGAATATCACCCAATTAAGGAATATTTAAAGGTTCGTTGAACGGCTTACTTACGTTTTAGAGACTAGAGATCCATTCAATGTAAAGGAAATTCTAAGAATTGGATTTAAATAAATCTAAATGTAGATAATTCTAAAATTAACACCTCTAATTTGGATAACTCCTCTGAAACCAATTTTAAATATATAACAATGTAAATTTTCGACCCCAAGCTGAGGACGAATTACAATAGTCACCGACCATCGATTCAGTGTAAGTCATTAGATTGAAACATACCGCTGTCTTTGATTTTAGTTAAGCCTTATCCGCTGGGGAATTTCCCCCGAGAGGATGAAGACAGATAATCCGCCCCTGCGTTATTTGAATACCGCCCTCTGGATCGGTGGCGAAGGGCAAATTGCGCTCGCGGCCCTTCTTCCATAAGCAGAACAAATAAATGCCTTGCGAGTGAACCCCCACGATACCGCATTGCAGCGCAGATTCAAATCGCTGATTCAATTCGGCATCGGTTTGATTTTCAAGTTCCGCATTAAACTTGGCGAAAACATCTTCATCGCCGGCTCTTCTGAAATATACAAACTCAAGCATGGGAGCCCCCCTCCTTTCCGAATGAATTTGAGATGAAAATGCTCCGATTTTGTGGATTTGGAGCCGAAAACGGTGAGGCATCACAACACGCGTGTGACGACTGATTTTGATTTGAGATGGTATGGTATTTCATATTCCTTTGTTTTTGACAGTTAGTCCGCATCATTTTACCACCGTAGCAGGATGAGTGCTCGGTTGGTGGCCCATGGGCCTCTTGATACTGCTGCAAATATAGGAAGTTTTTGGGAATACCTATTTATTGGGTGGGGGCTTACACCACCAAGGGCAATCGTTAAGATCACAATTTGTGACCTCAAAAACTAATAAAGGAAAACAAGGAAGATATTTACCCTATGTTTTTAACGAGCAAGGCGTATCTATGTTGACTGCTATTTAAGGATAAGAAATGTCTATTCGTGATAGACACGCAAACGGGGGAGCTTGCAGTATACAAGCAATACCATATTTGGGTAGTATAAATTTTAAATTGAGTTTAACTCAAATGCATATTCGTAACTGATGCAACTCTTATCTTTTTCGTTTTTCTTCCAAGCCACTTCCAAATGACTTAATTCAATAATGTCGGTAGTACTCGTATCTTTAAATAAAGCAGCCACTTTTTCTAAGGTTTCTATTTCGTTTTCTGTAAATAGTTTGGCATTAAACACTCTGTCTTTTCTTACTTTGAATTGCTCACCTGTGTAACCATTAGGAAATTCAGTAGTGTAAATTTCTATTTCATTGGTATTTGCGAGATACTCAAATATACTCTGAAAATTATTGGGCACAGGACCCATGTTAATGGCATTGTAACGCACACCGCTGATAGAAAAACAGCTCTGCTTGTACATTGAGAAATCCGCATAGAACAAGAGTTTATTCAACTTGGTTTTGAATGGTGAAAGATTGTGTGAAAAATACACGACCATTTCGGTGAACTTTTCTAAACTAGGATTTCTGTATCCCGAATAAATATCTGCCAAATGGTTACCCAATAAATATTCCTTCAAATTCAAATTGAAGGCATTTCGCTTCTTTTCGTCTGCAAGTATTTGTGCTTTTTGAATATATTTAATTTGAGTTTTTTTGTCAAGAACTGCACATAACTCAACCATTTCAATAAAAAATTGGGGATCATCCATCATCTGTATCAATTTAGCATTGGCAACACTGGGCATTTCGCCTGATTCATATTGGCGATAACTGTTTACACCAAATCCTAAAATTTCCGACATCTTAACTGCCGATAAACCATACTTTTCGCGAATTCTAATGATTTCATCAGCAAAAAGAATATTGAATTTGTCCCGGTATTGGTTGTGTACCTGATTTATATTCAACTCGTCTAATGCAGTGGTGGTAAATTGTTCTCCGCTATCCTCGCAAATGTAATAATGAAAAACAATTTCAAATGTTTCCTTTCTAAAATCCATCAACCTTCGTTCTTTGGTCAACTTCATTTCCTTGCCTGTGATTGGACTTTTCATATTGTTCTATTTTAAAGGATAATTCATTCTATGTTGTGCCTGGTGAAAAGAAATGCAAATAACACTACTACCCATTACACCCATTGTAATTTTGATGTACACTTCTTTTTTCTTAACGATATTGCCAAATACCCACATATCAGCACCTCCATATAACGTTTCAGAAAGTGGCCCTTCGCTGTAATCTTTGGTTTCGAGCGCCTCCAATATAGCTTTTCGGTCAATCGGACGAAGTTCTAAATCTACTAGTGCCTGAGCGTTTTTACCTCTCTCGTCACGAAAGAGTACATCCCAAAACTTCATTTTTTCTTTGAAGTCTTTTAGAAAAGATGCCACCTCTGTTTCCGTACTCATACATTAGTTTGATGCTACAAAGATATATTCAATTACTCTAAAAACAACTATAAAATTGAAAATAATGCCATAAAAACACAAAAAGACAACTATAAAGTATTTATTTGAGCACACATACAGACGCATTTATAACTCTGAAACACAATAAAATCAGGCAATGATTACCATATAATTCCAAATTAAAACCAAAAGACTCGTTTTACTTGGAGAATATTTTATGGATTTTCTATTTTACCATTTGAAACTGAGGGCAACACAGATTCAAATCGCTGATTTTAACATCAAAAGGGGAGAAAAAACCTATTCCTTTGTTTCCAATTTTTAAAACGTCCTCTGTTTGGAGGAGCTTGTAACAGTTTTTAACCACAACAATACCTATCTTTGTTATCGCAATCCGCATTACAGTAATTTGCATTGCGATAAAAACATGAAGTTTTATAACCGCGAAACCGAAGTACAAAAACTGCAGCAAATTGCGCTTCAAGCGCAGACCTATGCCCAGCTCACCGTGGTGCTCGGACGCAGACGCATTGGCAAAACCAGTCTCCTATTGCACGCATACCAAGCCCATACCCCCCTCTATTTTTTCGTTGCCAAAAAGAATGAATATCTACTTTGTGCCGAATTTGTAGATGAAGTTAAAGTCAAACTCAATATCCCTATCTATGGGGAATTCAGAACCTTCAAAGACCTATTCGGACTCCTTATGGAAGTGTCAAAAACCCAACACTTCACCCTCATTATCGATGAATTTCAAGATTTCAGCACAGTAAATGCAGCCATTTTCTCGGAAATGCAGAAAATTTGGGACATGAATAAAAACGAAAGTCGCATGAACCTCATCGTGTGCGGTTCCGTCTACTCCCTGATGACGCGTATTTTCGAAAATGTTAAAGAACCCTTATTCGGTCGCGCAAGCCATCGCCTGCATATAAAAGCCTTCCACATACTTACCTTAAAAACCATTCTGCAGGATGCCTATCCCGAATACCAAGGCGAAGATTTACTCGCACTTTATATATTCACAGGCGGAGTTGCCAAATATGTAGTACTGCTTATTCAATCGAAATCCTTCACCAAAAAGGCCATGATTGAATCCATTTTCGCCGAAAACTCACTCTTCATTGAGGAAGGTAAGAACGTATTAATCGATGAATTCGGTAAAGACTACATGAATTATTTCTCCATTCTTTCGCTCATCGCCTCCGGCAAAACGTCGAGAGTTGAAATCGAATCGATTTTGCAAATTCAAACCGGTGGTTTTTTGGACCGTTTGGAAACAGAATTTGGATTGATTAAAAAAGTAAGACCCATTTATGCCAAACCCAATGGCCGCAAACTGAAATACGCCATCGAAGACAATTTCCTGAGCTTTTGGTTCCGATTCATCTATAAATACCGCAGCGCTGTAGAAGCGGGTAATTTGGACTATATCAAACAGATTCTGGAACGCGACTATTCCGTTTATAGTGGCAAAATCTTGGAAAAATTCTTCCGAGAAAAACTGATTGCCGAAAAAGCATACAGCGAAGTGGGCACGTTTTGGGACAAATCGGGAGAAAATGAAATCGACATTGTGGCCGTGAATGATTTGACTCAAAAAGCCCTAATCGTGGAAGTGAAACGCAATGATCAGAAAATAGATATGAACCTCTTGAAAAAGAAATCTGCGGCATTGATGCCTCACTTGGAAGGGTACGAAATCGAATATGCGGGTTGGTCAATCCAAGAAACCCTATTTGACCCCAAAATGGGCTATTCATAGCCCCTACTCCCGAACCAATTGCAAAGTCCCCAACCCTGTCGCTGTTTCTACTTGCAAGAAATACACGCCCGCTGGCATAGCGCTTAGATCCAAAATCTCTGGTAATACTGTTGAGTTTTCAAATTCCTGCAAGGTCCTTCCCTGCGCGTCTATTAAGCACCGCAGCTTCGCAGCACCCGAAGTACCCCGCAAACTGAAAACACCCGTGCTCGGATTCGGGAATACCTCTAAATCCGAAAGATTGAGGTTTGCAAAACCGTTCTGCGCCGCCGTATTCAAACTCCAAGTGGCACTCCAAGGACTCTCAAGAGACCCGTTAAACGTTTTCACCCGCCAAAAATACCGTGTACCGTTTTGCAAATGGGTAAAATACGTGGTTCCCGTGGTCGAATTCTTGGTAACCACCCCGCTGTTAAAAGTGGCATCTTGCGAAATTTCTACCCGGTATGACGTAGACGGAGTGAACTTCCCCCAAGAAAAAATAACGTTTAAGGCTTGATTTTCTGCATTATTCGCAGGACTGATCAACGCAGGAGCAGGAATGCCCGAATCGGTGGTAAATGTCCACGTTTCGCTAAAATCGTAGAATTCATTGCCATCGGAATTCCGGCCGCGCACCTTCCAATAGTATCGGGTATTGGCTTTCAAACTCACGCTCAACGTTGTTCCGGTGGAAGTCGTTTTAACGGCATTGCTAAAATCGGGCTTATCGCCATAATGAACGGCATAACTCGAAGCTCCGGAATAGGCCTGCCATTTTAACTGGCCAAAAATGGGCACCTGAATCGCTGAATCGGTCGGACTTATGAGTAGAGGCGCCCTGCGCGCAATAGTCGTAAAATTCCATACCGGACTCCATTCACTGGTATCGGTTTCGTGAAATAACTTTACCCGCCAATAGGCTTTGGTTTGAAATCCAATCATCTCCGGAACCGTCGTAAAATAATGAAAAAACGAATTTCTAACGGTGTCCTGAACCCGAAAGGGTTTCGTAAATGCCGCCGCTGTATCCAGTTCCAAAATATAGCCCGTAGTACCGTCGATGCTGTTCCAATCCAAACTTGATAGCGTTAAATTGGTGATGTTATTACGAGGCGTATTCAATCGAACCGACAATATTTTAAAGACCCACACTTTGCTCCAATCGCTCGTATCGTCATCCGTTAGCGCTCGAATTTTCCAATAATAAAGCGGCCTAAACAGCAAATTG
>JAULUW010000080.1:0-13009 GCA_032111345.1 Bacteroidia bacterium | reverse complement strand
CGGAAAAAGCCGAAAAGCCTTGCTTTGGGAGGTCCATACTTTATACGGAGATACGAAAAAAAGCACGGCCGACATACCCCTTTTTACCGAAAAGCCCAAAGCCGTAAGCTTGCCGCCTTTAGAAGACGACCCCTTGGAAATTGCCATAGACGAGCGCGAATTGCTTGGATTTTCACTCTGCAGTCCTTTTGATTTGATCGAACCCGATGAGATTCCGATATCTACAGTGCGCAGCCGACATTTGTCCACTCTTTTGGGAAAATCGGTATATACGGAAGGGCAATTGGTAACGGTAAAACCCACCCGCACGGTTGGCGGCAAGGAGATGAACTTTGGCACGTGGTTGGATCGGGATGGTTACTTTTTCGACACGGTACATTTCCCGCCAACGGTGGCTCGATTCCCCTTCAAGGGAAGGGGGATTTACCGCGTATGGGGAAGGGTCATCGAAGACTTCGGGGTGCTGGCCATCGAAATTGTAAAAATGGAAAAGTTGGGGTTACGGAAAGATCCGCGACATATATAATAGGTAAAAATAAACTTTTTCGCTTGTTTTGCATATTGATGCAAGCCCAATACCCGATTTCAGAACCCTGTACTTCTCACTTCAAACGGCTGTACTTGGCACTTGCGGTAAGTCTCTTACTCCTCCCTCTGAAGGGGCAATATACCTATCCCAGCACCCAAAAAAGCGCAATTTGGGCCGATAGCGTCTTAAAAACCTTGAATTTCGAGCAGCAAATTGCTCAAAAATTAATGGTTCCGGCGTGGACGCGAAACGCACAATTGAGTCAAGAGGTTATCGACGCCGTAACCCAATACCAGGTGGGCGGGATCATCTTTTTTCAAGGCACTCCGCAAACCCATGTCATGGCCTTGAATTACTTGCAGCAAGAATCTAAAATTCCCTTATTAATAGGAATGGATGCCGAATGGGGACCCGCGATGCGGCTCGATCACGTTCCGAAATTCCCCTATCCCTTAAGCATCGCGGCCACAGAATCCAGCACATACGCCTTCGACATTGGCTATGCGCAAGGGAAGATGTTAAAGGCCCTGGGCGTACATATTAATTTTGCTCCTGTAGTTGATTTAAACAGCAATCCGAACAATCCGATTATTGGATTCCGAAGTTTTGGCAACAACCTGAACCTGGTCAATGCGCAAGCGGCCGCATTTAATAAAGGATTGGAAGCAGCGGGTGTATGGGGCTGCGCCAAGCATTTCCCCGGTCATGGAAATACCCTTGCCGATTCCCATAAAGAACTTCCCTTAGTGAGTCACGACAAAAAAACGCTGAAACGCGATTTAGCGCCTTTTGAATATGCCATCGAAGAGGGGGTAAAAAGCATTATGGTGGCGCACCTTAAAATTCCGTTTTTGGACGACCGGCCGGAGATGCCCTCTTCCCTATCCCGCAGCATTGTGCACGATTTATTGCGCGAAAAAATGGAATTCAAGGGACTTATCATCACCGATGCCATGAACATGAAAGGGGTTAGCGCGCATTACCGCTCGGATGAAGCCGCTTTGATGGCCTTACAAGCTGGAAACGATATTTTATGCTTTGTCGATAATGTGCCCGAAGTGCTCTCTAAGTGTCGGAATTGGTTGGATTCTAATTGGCTCGATTCGCAAGAAATTGCGGCGTCTGTGCGGCGTATTTTGATTGCAAAGCACCAAACGGCAAGTACAGATTACGGCAATCCAGCGCATATTCAAGCGGAGTTAGACGCCGAATACCGGCGCTACACCTTACAACAAATTGAAGCTCCTGCCTTGGCTTACGAACCGTTTTCAAAAAGTGTAGAGGAAGACATAGAATTGGCCTCTCGACATATTTGTGCCATCGATAACCGTGTTCACAACCAATTGCCATGGAAGCCCCATCAACGAGATACGCTCTATGCGGTCATCTTTGGCGATCGGATTCCCGAAATCTTTGTGAAGCGCCTCAACAGCTATCAACAGGTACAGTATGTATGGGCGCAAAGCTTTGCGACGGCCGATACCTTATTGCAATTTTTAAATCAGCGCCAGGGGAAATTCTTATTTTTCAATGCCGAGCAACGCATGTGGGGCGGCAATTCACGGATATTGCCTGAAATGTTGCGCCGTGTTTTAGCGCAGTGGCAGGCTCCTAAAACCGCGGTTTTTATTCATACCGGAAACGTATATGCCCTGCAACAAGTGGCCTGCGAAATGCCTATAATTTTGGGCATGGAAACCGGAGAGGCCTATTTAATCGCCTGCATCGATGCCCTTTACGGCTTTCGTGGGATTAAGGGCCAATTGCCTGTAAATCTGGAATTGCCCAATGTCAATCTCCTTCCGCGGAATACGCAGGCATGGGTTGCCCCCCTGCGATGGGCAGATCCCGAAGCGCAGGGATTTCATTGCGATGAAAGCGGTTCATTGGCGGGCATCATGGATTCCATCATACTCAGCGGCGCTGCGGAATCTGCGCAGCTCATGGTTCTCAAAAACGGACATATTGTTTACGATATCGCTCGAGGAAAACATCCTTTCGGGGGGAAATCTGTTACGCCTCATACCGTTTTTGACATTGCCAGTATTACAAAGATTGCGGCCACCACACTGGGCATGATGCACCTGTATGAACAGGAAGATCTGGATTTGGAAGCTCCCATAAAAGCCTATTGGAAAGAGACCGAAGCATATCCCTGGGGGTCGGTAAAACTGGCCGAATTCTTAACCCATCGATCGGGTTTGCCTCCTTATTTGCCTTTGACATCGAAGTTGAAATCCGACTCTTTGTATATCCGTATCGACAGTGCACATATTCCAGATTCTGGCGATATTCGTTGGGGCGCAGACCGTTATTTAGCCGCGGGCATATCGGATACGGTTTGGGGCTGGATACGGGGAACATCCCCCAAGAAAAAAGCGAAAAAACGCGACATTCAACCTTACGTGTATTCGGATTTGAATGCCATTATTTTGGGGAAATTTATTGAAAAGCGCAGCGGCGTTTCGCTTTCTAGATTTTGCGATTCTGTATTTTACGAGCCGATGGGACTTTTCCGAACGGGATTCCTTCCGAAAGAAAAAGGCCTTCATGCGGAGATTCTTCCTACGCAAATCGACAGCCTTGGAGGAAGGGGATTGATTTGGAAGGAGGTGCACGATCCCAGCGCTTTTTTACTGGGTGGTATTGCTGGAAATGCGGGCGTATTTTCGAGTGCCTACGACTTATCGCGCCTCATGTGGATACTCTGTGAAGGGCAAACGGTGTCCTCTCGTTTTTTCAAGAAAGAAACCCTAAAAACGTTTACGCAAACCTACGAATGTGGAGATAATTATCGCGGTTTGGGTTTCGACAAAGCGAATGGATATCCGAATGCCTTGAGAGATGCGCGCATCAAAGGAAGCAATTTGTACGACGATGCCCCCACGCAAATTTTCGGTCATGCCGGCTTTACAGGAACCTGGGCTTGGGCCGATCCCGAGCGTAAACTGGTCTTTGTGTTTCTCAGCAATCGCACGTATCCCAACGACACGCAAAACAAGTTGGCACACCATGGTTATCGCGGGAAATTAATGGAAATCGTATTCCGGTCGTTAAAAGCCGGTGATAAGACTGAATAATCGAAGCTTTTCATCGTTTTTCGCTATATTTGCAAATTGTATGAAATGGGTACGTAACACAATTGTATTTATCTGGATAGCCTTGGCAGCAGGCTCTTGTGGGGAGTACCAACGCATTTACAAAAAGGGCACTGCGGCGGAGAAGCAGGCCAAAGCTTTGCAATTATTTGAGAAAAAGGAATATGCCAAGTCTGCGCAACTTTTGGAACAGCTGCGAGATATGTATAAGGTCCGCGACAGTTTAGAGAACGTGTATTACCACATGGCGATGGCGTATTTTCACTTGAAAGATTATCCGTATGCCTCTTTGTTTTTCAAGGATTATACCGAAAATTTTACGCAATCTGAGCGCGTAATTGAGTGTGCATATATGGGATTGTATTGCGATGTTTTGGCAATTGGTCCTGCAGATTTGGATCAGGGCGATACCAAAAAAGTGATTGAAGCACTGCAGATGTTTACCAATTATTATCCCGATTCTGAATACACCCAAAAGTGCAACGACCATATTGACGCGTTGCGTATGACCTTACAGCAAAAGGAATTTGACTTGGTGGAGCAATATTATCGCATGGGAGATTTCAAATCTGCCGCGGTTGCTGCTCGCAATACTGTAAAATTATATCCCGATATGTCGCAGCGCGAAACCCTGGAATGGATCGCCGTGGATGCCCAATTTCAATATGCTGAAAACAGCGTAAAATCGAAGCGCTTGGAGCGTTTTAAATTGGTATTGGAAAACGTTCAAGATTACCTGTATTCTTACAATGCAAGCAATACCTATTTTGCAAACGTAAAGAAGATCGAAACCTTAACTCAAAAAAGAATTAACGAAATAGAAGCCATCTTATGAGCATCAAAGACCCAACCTCAGCAGAAACCCGCAATCTCAAAAACCTTGAAGCGGAAACCCAAAACATTTATTTGTCAGCGGTAATCATTTCAAAGCGTGCCGATCAAATTGCAGAAAAGCAAAAAGAAGAATTGAAAAATCGCTTAGAGCCTTTCGCACAAGACAGCGACAATCTTGAAGAGGTTCAAGAAAATCGCGAGCAAATCGAGATTTCCTTGATGTACGAGCGTCAGCCTAAGCCTACGTTAACTGCAACACAAGAATTTGCGGATAGCAAAACCTATTGGAGAATTCCGGACGCACCGGATCATGTTTAAAAACAAACGCATATTATTGGGCGTAACCGGTGGAATAGCAGCCTATAAAACGCCCGAAATTGTTCGTCTCCTTAAAAAAGAAGGCGCGGAAGTTCAAGTTATTTGTACACCCAGTGCCCTTCAATTTGTAACCTTAAAAACCTTAACGGTCGTATCTGAAAGACCGGCATTGGTAGAATTCTTTGATGAGGATTCTGGAATGTGGAACCATCATGTGAACCTCGGGCTTTGGGCCGATGCCTTTATTATTGCGCCCGCTGGATCCAATACCTTGGCTAAAATGGCACAAGGTCAGTGCGATAATTTACTTCTTACCACTTATTTATCTGCCCGCTGTCCGGTATGGATCGCTCCAGCCATGGATTTAGATATGTATCAGCACCCAGCGGTGCAGGAACACATTAAACTTTTGCAAAGCAGAGGAATTGCATTAATTGATGCAGAAGTGGGTCCCTTGGCCAGTGGATTAAGTGGCAAGGGACGTATGGCCGAACCTGCACATATTGTGGAAGCGCTCCGACCTTATTTTGAAGTGCCCCCCAATGCTTGGAAAGGCAAAAAAGTATTGGTTACGGCAGGACCTACCTATGAGTCCATCGATCCCGTTCGTTTTATTGGCAATCGAAGCAGCGGATTAATGGGAATAGAAATTGCACAAGCTCTAAGCCTTAAAGGCGCAGATGTGCATTTGGTTTTAGGTCCAAGCACCCTGCCGGTTCCCGAAACGATTCAAACGTATCGGGTAGAAAGCGCCTTGGAAATGTTTCACAAATGCTCCGAAATTTTTCCAACTTGTGAAGTGGGTATTTTTGCAGCTGCGGTTTCGGATTATCGCGTTGAAGAGGTATTTACCGAAAAAGTCAAGAAAACCCAAGATTCATGGTCCGTGAATTTGGTGAAAAATCCAGACATTTTGGCAACACTTTCTTTATCTCGTTTATCCCATCAAAAGTGCATCGGTTTCGCGTTAGAAACTGAAAACGAAGAACAACATGCTTTAGAGAAATTATCTCGAAAGAAACTGGATGCCATTGTATTAAACCGCGTTGGTTCGGACAGTGGATTTCAGTCCGCTACCAATAAAATTGTAATTTTTGGTAAAAATGACGAAAAATTTGCAAGTGAAGTTCAAACAAAAAGCGATATTGCCGTTTTACTTTTGAACGTATTAGAAAACTGGAATGTGGTTAAGTAAGCTGAAATATGGAATGCTAGCGCTCGCCTTTTGCGGGCAATCTGTGCTATGGTCTCAAGAGGTAAATGCCACGATACAAGTGGTTGCACCGCGCGTTCAAATCGCCAATAAAGACATATTAAGTACGCTGCAAAATAGTTTGCAACAGTTTATCAATAACCGCAAATGGTCGGAAGATAATGTTGCCAATAACGAGAAGGTCAACATGACGCTCTTCATCAATATCGATGCTTGGGATAACGACAAATTTCAGGGTACGGCACAATTGCAAGTTACCCGTCCGGTATACGGGTCCAATTACAAAACCACGGTAATGCAATTTAACGACGAAGATGTGGGTTTCAATTACCGTGAATTTGAGAACTTAGAATTTCAAGAGAATATGAACATGAACGATCTTACCACCTTGATGGCCTTTTATGTATATATTTCTTTGGGAATTGAACACGACAGTTATGGAGCGTTTGGGGGAAACAAATATTTTGCACAGGCACAAAATTTAGTGAATTTAATGACGAATAAACCGGGTTGGAATCAGGGCGATGGAAAAGGATTCCGAAACAGGTTTTATTTGGCTGAAAATTTGAACAGCCCGCGTTTCAAGGAGTTTCGGGAGTTGAATTATCAATATCACAGGGAAGGATTGGATCAATTTTACGACGATCCCAGTAAAGCTCGAAAAAAAATAACCGAATCTTTGCAAAAAATATCACAAACGGCTCAAACAAATCAAAACAGTTTGTTGCAAAAATTGTTCTTTACTACAAAATGGCCTGAAATTGTAGAAATGTATCAAGGGGCAACTACCGCGGAAAAAACAATCATCGTGCGCTTGCTTAAAGATTTAGATCCCACAAATATTCAGCGTTACGAAAAAATTAAATCATGATAGTTCGCACCGAAACCATCGATCAACGCATCGATACGTACTTACAAGAATACCAACCTGATAAAATTGTGGTAGTGGTATCGGAAACTTCTGAGAAATTATGCTTACCCAAGCTTCAAATTTATAAAAAAATAAATAATATCATTTATCACTTACCGGATGGCGACGATGCCAAAACCATCCGATACTGTGAAGATTTCTGGGAAAGCTTGTTGCGTGAAAACGTAACCCGTAAAAGTTTAATCATCGCCCTCGGCGGGGGTGCTGTTTTAGATTTTGCAGGTTTCTGCGCATCTACGTACATGCGCGGAATCCCTTGTATATACGTACCCACTACCCTACTTTCTATGGTCGATGGCTCTGAAGGCGGTAAAACAGGGATCAATTTATACGGCACTAAAAATGTAATCGGTACTTTTACGCAACCCGCAGCAATCATGCGGAATGTAGATTTCTTGAGTACCCTTAGCGAATGCGAACTGCTTTCAGGTTGGGCTGAAGTTATCAAACATGCCCTACTTAAAGGCGAACGCCTAATGGATGTGGTTCAAAATGGTATGCCTCCTATTACGGATACCGAAACTTGGATGTCTTTGATTGAAGAAAATATTGTCTTTAAAAAAGCGATTGTGAATCAAGACTTCGACGAAAAAGGCATTCGTAAATTATTAAATCTTGGACATACCTTGGGTCACGGTATCGAAGCTTTGCATTTCGAAGATGAAAAAGTAAATCACGGCATTTCCATCGCAAACGGTTTGTATTGGGAAGCCCTGTTAGGTACGGAAATGGGCATTACCAGTCCGGAAACCTTGGCACTCATAGAATCACTCGTATTCCCCTTGTTCCCCAAAGTGGGTTGGAACGAATTGGAGGTAGAACCGATTGTGAATTTGTTGATGTATGATAAAAAGAATCACAACGGACATATCCAATTGAGCCTATTGCGTTCCGTGGGAGAAGCCCAATTTGATATTGAGATCAGCGAATCCGATATGACGAAATTCATATCGAAATACGCCACCTCCTTGCATGAAACAAAGGCTTAAATACCTTTCAGCGTTCGGCACTGCGCCTTTAATTTTAAAGATACCTCGCTCTAAGAGTATTTCACACCGGCATTTATTTCTAAAATACCTGCATCGTTCGAAATCCTCGGTTCATAATGTTTCAGATTCCAGAGATACCCGATTGTTTCAGGAAGCATTGGAATCGAAACATTTTACGATCGATTTTATGGATGCCGGAACCCCGGCCCGATTTGCATTGGCCTATTTTGCCATTTGCAATATTCCCAAAATTTTAAAGGGCAATTCCAGTTTGCAACGGCGACCGGTTGGAGATTTGGTGGAAGCGCTACGTGCCCAAGGTGCTAAAATCCGCTATTTGGAACAAGAGGGCTTTTTCCCCTTGGAAATTGTTCATGGAATTCGAAAAAACGACTCCCATTGGATTTTAAATACAACCGAAAGCAGTCAGTTTGTTTCTGCTTTGATGTTGGGCATTACGGCTTTAACCCCTATCCCCGATTTACAAATTGTAGGACTGCAACACAGTTGGTCTTACATTCGTTTAAGCGCTTCCGTATTAAAAATGTGGGGCTATTTTGTTGCAATAACAGAGGGCCGCATTCATATTGAAGCAGCTGCCCAAAAGGAGGTGCAGGGAGATCATAATCTTCAAAACCAGAATAAAGATCCTTTGATAGAAGCTGATGCCCCAAATGAGGCGCATGGAAATCATAATCTACAAAACCAAGACAAAGAGCTCTTGAAAGGAGCATCTGCCCCAAATGAGGCGCATATTGATATAGAAATTGATTGGGGTTGTGCGAGTTTCATGTATTTGATCGCCCTTTTTACGGGAAAATCCCTTTTTATAGAAGGCGCAATGGAACATTCCCCCCAAGCCGATTACGCCGCAGTTGATGCTTTTCGCGCGTTAGGAGTGCATACCCAATTCGAAGCCCAGGGAGCCCGAATTATTCCCGTTAACATCTTGGATATTCCCGAGGAATTCGACGGTACCGATTGTCCAGACTTGATACCCGCATTGGTTTCGGCTTATGCATTTTTAAAAATCCCCATGAAATTTATCGGCATAGATAAACTGGCCGGCAAAGAGAGCAACCGTTTGCAAAGTATGGGTGACAATTTACGGGCATTGGGCTTTAATTGGGAACGCAGTGAAAACGCCTTCCTTCTTAGTGTTAACAATCCGACACCCATCAATAATTATTCGATAAGTACCCATCACGATCACCGCATTGCCATGGCCTTTGCCCCTTGGTCGGTTTGCATCGATGAGGTTTATATCGATGATTCGAATTGTACCGAAAAAAGTTTCCCTGGGTATTGGGAGCTTCTGAAAATGTGTAATTTTGAGCTTCAAGATTCCATAAAATCATCGTGAGCGCAAACTCAATAGGAAAAAACCTCGTTCTGACCAGCTTTGGAGAAAGCCACGGTCCCTTTATTGGATCCGTTTTAGATGGATTTCCGCCAAACTTTTTGGTAGATATGGGCGCCATTTCTGCACAATTACAAAGGCGCAGGCCCGGACAGAGTGCTTTCACAACCGCCAGAAACGAGAGCGATGCATTTCAAGTAATTTCCGGCATCTTTGAGGGCCGTAGCTTGGGTACGCCCATTACATTCTTAATTGCGAATAAAGATGCCCGCCCTGAAGATTACGCACATTTAAAAGATCAATACCGACCGGGTCATGCCGACGCCTTATGGGATTTAAAAATGGGCATTCGGGATCATCGCGGCGGAGGTCGCAGCAGCGCCCGCATTACGGCAGCTTGGGTGGCCGCAGGAGCATTGGCTGAACAATATTTGGCCTCACTTGAAACGGGATCTATTCAGGTTCGGGCATGGGTGCACCAAATTCATACCCTTACAGCCGCTTCTCATATCCCCAAAGATCGAAAGTCGATAGACGCATCGCCATTGCGCTGTCCAGATTTATCTAAATCCCAAGAAATGGAACACGCTGTTGCGCAAGCAAAGGAACAGGGCGACAGTTTGGGTGGAATTATTCGTTGCGTTATTGAGGGCGTTCCCGCGGGCAGCGGCTCTCCTGTTTTTCGGAAATTGCATGCGGTTATTTCCCAATACATGCTCAATTTGAATGCCGTAAAAGGCATCTATTTCGGTGAAGACGCCCAGAGCCATGAAAGAAAGGGATCTGAAAATAACGATTCATGGACACATGAACAAGGACAATTAGGCACTGCCACCAACCGTACGGGGGGCATTGTTGGAGGCATGGCCACTGGAGAACCCATCCTTTTTGAGCTGTATTTCAAGCCGACTTCCAGCATCGGAATTGCGCAAGAGACCGTAAATAAAGCAGGCGAAACCGTGCAAATTCGAAGCGAAGGCCGCCACGATCCCTGTGTGTTACCCCGTGCCGTTCCGATTGTAGAATCGCTGGCGGCATTGGCCATCCTAGATGTGCTGATGGACAGCCCCCACTAATGATAATTTAAAACCAAAATACCGATTTTCAATCTATACCCCTCAATATTATTTCAATGACACGCGAAGAAATACTCGAACAATTTTCACAACTTTTGGATGTGATGAACGACCTCAGGGCCAAATGTCCTTGGGACATGAAACAAACCTGGAATACCATTCGCATTTTATCGATAGAGGAAGTACACGAACTTTCGGATGCAATTTTGGAGGACAATCCGAAAGAGGTTCAGAAAGAATTGGGCGATTTGTTGTTGCATATTGTGTTTTATGCAAAAATTGCAAGCGAAAACGGTCATTTCGATATGGGGGAAGTTTGTAAAACCCTAATAGAAAAGCTGATACGCAGGCATCCGCACATTTACGGCGATGTTCAGGTATCGGGTGAAGGCGAAGTACTTCAAAATTGGGAGCAAATTAAATTACAAGAGCGCGGGGATAAGAAAAACGGACTCTTAGATGGCGTGCCCAAAGGCCTGAACAGCATCGTAAAAGCCTATCGCATGCAAGAAAAAGCAAGTCAGGTAGGTTTTGATTGGGACGAGGCAGAAAAAGCCTACGAAAAGGTAGAAGAAGAATGGCAAGAGTTCCAGGAAGCCAAAAACAAGGATGAAGAAGAGGAAGAATTTGGCGATTATTTATTTGCCCTAATCAACTATGCACGTTTAAAGGGCATCAATCCCGATAACGCATTAGAACGCTGCAATGTAAAATTCAAAACCCGCTTCCAATCCATGGAGGCACAGGCCGAAGCGATGAACAAAGGATTGAAAGACATGAACCTGGAAGAGATGGAAGCCTTATGGCAAATTGCCAAAAAAGCTTAACGTAACCAAAGTTTACCGTTAAAATCACGCAACTGGTACGTGTTCTTTTCTTCGTTCCATGAAAAGCGCATACTGAATATTTGTAAAGCCGCATTTTTGTTCTGAATCAACATGGGATTCCGATAATCGGGAAAAAAATAATACGGATTACTCGCCGCAACCGAAGTCAAATTCTGGTATAACGGAGCCTGTTTTTGCATGATGGAATCCAAATTGAAGACCTCCTTAAAAGTTTTTGTTTCTACAAATAGGTTTTTACGGGTAACGTCGTTTAAAATTTTAACATCTTTACCACTGGTATAGAATTCATTGTTTTCGCTTGATTCAATGTTGATATCCATGCAACGCGACCAATTTCCTTTGGGAATATTTACCAAACTGGGTGTTTGACCCTTAAAACGAATGCTGATATCGGCACGAGAAACGGGTGCCACTACCCCGTTTGCATCTGTATTATCTGGAACCACCTCTTCTGCAACTGCTTCTACCGAATAAGGCGTTCTGGATTGAATGCCATAGGCCGCGAGAATCGGTTGCATATATTGCATCAGCTCCCATCGACTTTCATTCAGCCACAACATAGAATCCGGAATGCTTACCACGGGCTCCAATCCTGTGATGCCATGGTTAACGCTTAAATACTCGGTTAATTCGTAGATTTCATTGCTAATAGAATCGTTTAGGACTTTGGGAGCTGCAATTAAATGTCCTTTTGCATCTTGCATATTTTCCGCTTTCAAAAGAGATTCTAAACGACTTTTTTGGGATCTTTTGGATTGAGAACGCAAGTCTAATCCGGGAATAAAGAACACCACCAAAACGGTGCAAAATAAACTTACGGGAATGGCCCAAATAAAGCGGTTTCGGGTAAGGATCATTAAAATCGTGACCCCACTCAGCCAAATCGCCAAACACAATAAAGCGTAACGCAATTCGGTAAATCCATACGCGTTTATGCGTGTAAGCGCGGCGGTAAACAACAATACCAATAAGGGTAGCAATGCAATATAAAAACCGCTTGTGAATCTGTTGATCCATTTTTGGGTGCTATCCTCAGCGAGCGGATGCAAGAGTAATAAGGCAAGCATTCCCAAAACGGAGAATGCCAAAATCAAATACGAGACCCAACCAATAGGTAAAGTTCCCAAAAAGAGAATTTTGGAGCCATAAACGTAGAGTATCACCAAATAAAGCAATACCAAAGGCAGTAAAATGTACTGCGCAAAAACCTGCAAGCCTTTGGGATAACCGGAATCTAGGGTTTCGTTTAAATCCTTGGGGATATAACTCAAAAACAACCAAACACTGCCAAGACCGGCCATATACAACCATAAACGACCGTAATAAACCGGTTTGATTTCGAATCCCAATAATTGGTCGAACGCAAGCATCGCACCTGCTAAACCCGAATACAAGACGCCACTGTATAAAGCCGTAATGGCAAAGCGGAGGAACAAGGTTTTGTTGAAATGCCAAAAAGTGGGGGAATTCAAATGCTTTTGAACCGGTAAAAAAGAAACCATGAGGTGAAAAGCCAAAAAGCATCCTAAAAACTCTAAACTAAGCTCGCCTTTATTGAAGCCATAAACCGGAACCCTTAAGTAGAAATACACACCGGCTAAAAGGAGAATTCCCGAAACCAACACAAAAATTCGGCGGCTTATAGAAGCTAAAGATTCTACAAATACACTCAGGGCGAAGAACAAAGGAACCCCTAAGGCAAAGGTTTGGGCAACTAATGCCAATTGCGTTTGTCGTTCCTCCGAAACATCGTCGCCGATCATCATCGATAAAGCGGTGCTTGCAAATAAGGCAGAAACCCAAACTAAGGGAA
>JAULUW010000079.1:0-12679 GCA_032111345.1 Bacteroidia bacterium | reverse complement strand
AAAGACAGTACGTCTGGCGAAACATTGAAGGGTGCTATCGTTAAGGAAGTAAACCTTAATATTTCAGCGGTAACCAATAATTATGGTTTTTATAGCCTCTCCTTGCCCAAAGGATCTCATAGCATTCAAATTAGCGCCGGAGATTACGAATCACAAACGCGTAACATTATTCTCAATAACGACGCCTCTTGGAATGCTTTTTTATATCCTTCTCCCGACGAAATTGGCGAAGTTAGTATCAGAGCCAAACGAAATGACAATGTTCGCAAAGTAGATATTTCCACCCAAAGTATTTCTGGAAAAGTCATCAAAAAAATACCCGCTTTCCTTGGAGAAGCCGACGTTATAAAAAGTATTCAACTGCTCCCCGGCGTTTCCACTGTAGGGGAAGGTGCTACCGGATTTAATGTTCGCGGAGGTGCCATTGATCAAAACCTCGTCTTGATGGACGATGCTCCCGTTTTTAATTCTGCCCACCTTTTTGGATTTTTCAGTATTTTCAACCCCGACGCCGTTAAAGACGTACAACTGATAAAAGGCGGTATTCCTGCTAATTATGGCGGTCGTCTCAGTTCTGTTCTCGATGTAATTACCAAAGATGGTAACAATCGCGACTTTCAAGTGAACGGCGGTGTAGGTACCATTTTCAGCCGACTCACCCTTGAAGGCCCTATCGTAAAAAACAAAGCCAGCTTTCTCATATCAGGCCGTCGAAGCTATGTCGATGTTCTTGCTAAGCCGTTTTTAACAGACGATCTTAAGGGAAGTCAATTTTACTTCTACGATTTAACCGCTAAAATCAATTATGAAACCAAGCGCGATAAATTTTTCATCTCTAGTTATATCGGCGACGACCTCTTTTTTGCTGCCGATGCCTTTGGCGTGAAATGGGGAAACAGCACCCTAAGCGCCCGCTGGAATCACCTATTTAACGATAAACTCTTCTCGAACCTTACGTACTTCTACAGCCGTTATAGATACAATCTCGAATTTAATGTGGGTGAAGATTTAGGATTCAATTGGACTTCTTATATCAATAATCACAGTGTAAAGGCCGATTTTAAATACTACGCCAGTCCAAAACACGAAATTGGATTTGGGGCTACTTCTACTTACTACATTTTTGAACCTGCGTATGCCGTTGCACGTAATCAACTTGGAACCAACAACTTCAGTCTTCCCAATAAATATGCCATGGAAAATGCCGCTTACATCACGGAAGATTGGACCCCCAACAACAAATTCACGATTCGCGCTGGTTTGCGTGGAAGTCAATTCCTTTATTTAGGAAAAAGTAAAGTTTACTACTTCCGAGAACCTTTTGCCGAAGGGCAACGTCGTTTTATTGACTCTATTGGTAAAGCCGGTGATAACGAAGTTATTCAACAATACCTCAATTTAGAGCCTCGTTTAGGATTCAAATACCAATGGAATAAAAGTTCTTCCATTAAAGGTGGTTACAACCGAATGGTGCAAAATTTACACCTAATTTCTAATACCGCAGCCAGTGTGCCTTTCGACGTTTGGACGCCTTCTACAAACAATGTAAAACCCGAACTTGCCGATCAGTACACCATCGGATATTTCAAAAATTTCCGCATAGGAAATACCGAATTCGAATCATCTGCAGAAGTGTATTACAAAGATTTACAAAACCAAGTAGATTACGTAGACGGTGCCAATTTATTGTTGAATGAATTCTTAGAAGGAGAATTAATTAACGGTATAGGACGGGCCTATGGATTAGAATTATATGTAAAAAAAGCAACGGGAAATTTAACCGGTTGGATCAGCTATACCCTCTCTCGAAGCGAACGTAAATCGCCCGGTATTAATGATAATGATTGGTATGCCAGTCGCTTCGATCGTTTACACAATCTATACATAGTTGCGCAATATAAATACAACGATAAATGGGATCTAGCTGCCAATTTTGTTTACAGTACCGGCACCCCAACTACCTTTTACACCGGCCAATACCAAGTTCAAGGTTATTCGATTCCCGATGCGGGTACCAACGACCGCAATAACGTGCGTAACCCAGATTACCACCGTTTGGATTTATCGGCTACCTATACCACTAGAAAATCTAAAAAATGGGAAAGTAGTTGGGTCTTCAGTGTTTATAACGCCTATAACCGCCGCAACCCTTTCAGTATCTATTTTCAAAACAATTTCGAGAATACCGGTCTTAATCAAGCCATTCGTTTCAGCGTAATTGGCAGCATTGTTCCCGCAATATCTTATAACTTCAAATGGAATTAAATTTTATGAAACGCCTGTTATATATCGCTATTTTATCTGTTCTCGGGGGAAGTTTTGCCTCATGTGAAGACATAATCGAGGTAAGCGTTGAACAAAAACAGAAAAAAGTCGTGGTCGATGCCTTTATAGATAACCGACACATTACCCAAAGCATCCGACTAACCGAAAGCATTCCGTATTTTAATATCCCGGGAACAGAGCCGCCGTTGACCACGGCAACGGTAGCCTTGATCGACACCACAGGTGGGGGCATTTCAGGTCCCCCAATTATTTTCAAGCACGATTCTATGGGTTATTACCGATGGACTCCCAATCCAGATACCGGGGATACGCTTAAAATAGGTCACAGCTATGCCTTGTTAATTGTGGAAGGCAGCGATACTATAATTGGGGCCGCTACATTAAATCCAACCGTAAGCCGCATCGATAGTTTGCGAACTGTTCCAGTAAAAGGTAATGGACCTCCATTTATAGATACCGGCAGATATTGCGAAATTTTTGCGTATGATTTGCCTGGATTTAACAATTTTTATTGGATTAAAACTTTTCGCAATGATACTTTCATAAACGAAATGAATAAACTCAATACTGCTCAAGATATGGGCAACAATTCAAATGGGCAGGATGGAGATTTATTCATTTATCCCGTGAGATTTTCAGAATTAAATCAATTTCTCAGACCGTATCGCGATGGAGAGAAAGTTCGGGTAGAAATACATTCCATATCTCAATTTGCCTTTTACTGGTTCCGACTAATCGTGAATCAAAGCAACAATGGTGGTTTATTTGCCACGCCACCGGTCAATATTCAAAGCAATTTAATTATGTTCAATCGCAATTCAAAACGCGGTATTGCTGGTGTTTTTAACATTGCGGCAGTAAACAGTATTGAAATTACGGTGAGGGAGTAACCCCCTAAACCGCCTCTTTAATCTTCTGCTTCAACATATCTACCTCATCGCGTAAGCGAGCCGCTTCCATGTATTCCATGTTCTTGGCCGCTTTTTGCATATCCTTCACCACCTTTGCTAAGGCCTTTTCCAAATCAACCTTATTCATATAATCTAAAATAGGATCCGCAACCTTCGCAACCGGAACCTGCCTGAAATCATAAGCTTGCTCCGACTGCCCTTCTACATGATCCAAAACCGCCGTTTGTCGGAATATCTCCGATTTTGACTTCAATACCGTCTGTGGCGTTATTCCGTGTTCCGCATTATATGCCATCTGCTTCTCGCGCCGGCGCTCCGTTTCGTCGATCGTTTTGCGCATGCTCTTGGTAATGCGATCTGCATACATAATCACCAAACCATTGTGATTACGCGCTGCCCTACCAATGGTTTGCACCAAACTGGTCTCGCTCCGCAAAAACCCTTCCTTATCCGCATCCATGATGGCCACCAAACTTACCTCGGGCAAATCCAAGCCTTCACGCAGTAAATTCACCCCAATTAATACATCTATTCCACCCAAACGGAGGTTTCTTAGGATTTCCACCCGATCTAAAGTTTTCACTTCTGAGTGTATGTAACCCACTTTAAAGTTCAATTTGGCCAAGTATTTCGACAATTCCTCTGCCATTCTTTTCGTAAGTGTTGTTACTAAAACACGGTCACCCATTTTGATACGATTGTCAATCTCCTCAATCAAGTCATCCACCTGATTCGCTAATGGACGTACTTCAATTACCGGGTCCAACAATCCTGTAGGTCGTATCAATTGCTCTACCACTACCCCTTCCGATTCCACTATTTCAAATTCCGCAGGGGTTGCACTTACATAAATACTCTGGTTGACCACCTGATAGAACTCCTCAAATTGCAAAGGCCTGTTATCCATTGCCGCAGGCAGGCGGAAGCCATAATCCACCAAGTTGATTTTCCTGGATCTGTCTCCTCCGTACATGGCACGAATCTGTGGTAAGGTAACGTGACTCTCATCAACTACTAATAGAAAATCCTTGGGAAAATAATCTAATAAACAAAAAGGACGGTCACCAGGTTGCCTGCGATCGAAATACCTTGAGTAGTTCTCTATACCATTACAATACCCCAATTCCCGAATCATTTCCAAATCGAAGTTAACCCGTTCCTCCAAACGTTTGGCTTCTAAGTATCTTTGTTGGCCTTGAAAATAGGCAACCTGCTCAACCAAATCATCTTGAATTTCATGGATTACCTGCTCTAAACGGTCTCGCGGAGAGACATATATCTGTGCCGGATAGATTGCGCAATCTAAAAGGGCGTCAATTTTACGACCCGTTTCGGGTTCAAAACTGTAAATCTCCTCGATCTCATCCCCAAAAAAAGAAATGCGATACGCAAAATCGTTATAAGCCAAATGCACATCTACCGTATCTCCTTTTACCCGGAAAGTCCCTCGCTTGAAATCCATAGTCGTTCGAGAATACAGCGATTCTACCAAGCGGTATAAAAGCTGCTGCCTCGATATCGGCATGCCTTCGCTCAAACGGATAATGGTGCTCTCATAATCCGACGGATTTCCAGCACCATAAATACAACTTACACTCGCCACAACAATCACATCCCGACGGCCCGAAAGCAAACTCGATACCGTTTTCAATCGCATCTTTTCGATTTCGTCGTTGATGTTCAAATCCTTCTCTATATAGGTGTTGGTCGTGGGAATAAACGCTTCCGGCTGGTAATAATCATAATAACTTACAAAATATTCCACCGCATTATTAGGGAAGAATTGCTTGAATTCGCCGTACAATTGTGCCACCAATGTTTTATTGTGACTCAATACCAATATAGGCCTTTGAATTTCTTTAATAACATTGGCAATTGTGAAGGTTTTTCCCGATCCGGTAACCCCCAATAAAGTCTGAGCGCGAGAACCATTGCTGATTCCCTCAACCAACTGACGGATAGCCTCTGGCTGGTCGCCCTTAGGCTGAAACGGTGATTCTAATTGAAATTCCGGCATTTTATCCCTCGAAATTAACGCAAAAAGCCGACAATGGTTTTAAGAAGCTACGAACTATGGTTAATGGACCACCAAAACGGCTATGCCGCTGTATTTTTTACCTATCTTTGCACCAATGCAAGATGTGGCCCAAAAAACCAAAGATCTGTCTCAAGAAGATTTTATTGCACAAGTCATTCAAGACTACAAAATCGCCTATCAAAGCCGACATGCATCGCTTATAGGTCGAAAAGAAGTGCTTACTGGTAAAGCGAAATTTGGAATCTTTGGCGATGGAAAAGAAGTCGCCCAGATTGCCATGGCAAAGGTTTTCGAACACGGAGATTGGCGCAGTGGGTATTACCGCGACCAAACTTTCATGTTTGCGAAAGGACTTTCCGACGTTCAGAAATTCTTCGCGCAATTATATGCGCATGCCTCTGTTGAAAAGGAACCTGCCTCCGGCGGTCGTTCCATGAACGGACATTATGCTACCCGTTTACTCGACGATAAAGGCCATTTTATCAGCCAATCCGATCGCTACAATGTAAGTGCGGATATCTCTCCCACAGCAGGTCAAATGCCGCGGCTATTGGGTTTGGCTCTAGCCTCTAAACTCTACAAAGAAAACGAAGCCTTACACGCACTCACCGAATTCTCCCAAAAAGGAAATGAAATTGCTTTCGGAACCATTGGCAATGCCTCTACTTCGGAAGGAATTTTTTGGGAAGTTATGAACGCCGCGTGTGTGATGCAAGTTCCTATGCTTATGAGCGTTTGGGACGACGGTTATGGAATATCCGTGCCTGCAAAATACCAAACCGCCAAAGAAAACATTGGCGCCATTATGCAAGGCTTCCAAACAAATCAAGACGGTGTTGGATTGGAAATCATTACCGCCCGCGGTTGGAATTATCCCGAATTATGCAATGCATACCGCGAAGCGGCTGACATCTGTCGAAGCAAACATACTCCGGTTTTGGTACATGTTACCGAAGTAACGCAGCCCCAAGGGCATTCTACCAGCGGTTCCCACGAACGTTACAAAACGCAAGAACGACTTGATTGGGAGCAAGAGTTTGATTGTATTGAAAAAATGCGTGAATGGATGCTCGATAACAAAATTATCGAAGCGAATGCACTCGACGAACTAGAAAAAGGATACCTGAACGAAGTAAAAACCCTACAAAAACAAGCTTGGATCGACTTCAGTACCGATATCAAAAACGATATCCTTCCTTTTATTGCAGTTTTAGAAGAATTAATTCAAAAAGGCATTAAGACTTCCGAAATAGGACAAATTAAATCTGCGATTTCCGCAATTACAGATCCGATCAGACGTGACTTAGGAAATGCCTTGCACCGTGCACTCCGCGCAACGACGAGCATCCCAAAAGAACAAAAAGCAAACTTGCTTGCTTTTCATGAAGAATTCATTGCAAAAAACAACGACCGTTACAGCTCGCATTTGCACAGCCAAAGCGACTCCAATGTACACGCCGTTCCACAAATTCCCTTGGAATTAAGCGATGAAAGTGCCGATGGATACCAAGTTGTAAGGGCTTGTTTTGAAGCCAATATGGAACGTGATCCCCGCATTTTTGCCTTTGGCGAAGACGTGGGTAAAATCGGCGACGTAAATCAAGGATTCTCCGGTTTACAAGAAAAATTCGGCGAATTGCGCGTTACCGATAAAGGAATTCGCGAATGGTCCATTATTGGCGAAGGAATCGGAGCGGCTATGCGTGGGCTGCGTCCAATTGCCGAAATTCAGTATTTAGATTACCTTTTATATGCCTTGGAACCCCTCAGCGATGACCTCGCAACCATGCAATACCGAACTAAGGGCGGACAAAAATCGCCTTTAATTGTTCGAACACGAGGACACAGATTAGAGGGAATTTGGCACTCTGGATCGCCAATGGGTATGATTATCAATGCACTTCGCGGTATGCATGTTTGCGTTCCCCGCGATATGACACGAGCGGCAGGTATGTACAATACTTTACTCCAAAGTGATGAACCTGCATTGGTTGTTGAATGTTTGAACGGCTACCGCAATAAGGAAACCATGCCTAAAAATATCGGTACATTCACGGTACCCTTAGGTGTAACTGAAACACTGAAATTTGGTAGCGATGTTACATTGGTTACGTATGGCTCCAATTGCCGTATCGCCATGCAAGCGGTAGAAATGTTAAGCGAAGTGGGAATTAGCGTTGAGTTGATCGACGTGCAAACCCTTTTACCTTTCGATATCAACCACCAAATAGTGGAAAGTCTTAAAAACACCAACAGACTGGTGGTATTTGATGAAGACGTTCCCGGAGGAGCATCGGCATTTATACTACAGCAAATATTAGAAGTACAAAACGGCTATCGTTACTTAGACAGTAAACCCATAACCCTAAGCGCCAAAGCGCACCGTCCCGCCTATTCTTCAGACGGCGATTACTTCTCAAAACCTTCTGTCGATGATGTTTATGCCACCGTTTATCAACTTATGCATGAGGTAAATCCTCAAAAATGGCCCTCTTTATTCTAAAAATCATCTAAAACTCTGTGGAAGCTCCCATCATAAAAAATTACTTACGCTTAAGCGGTTTAGAACCCTTTACGCTCACCCCTGAAATTAACTTTGTTAATATCGGTGAACGTACCAATGTTACGGGAAGTAAAGTATTTGAGAAATTGATACTCGCTGGTGATTATAATGCGGCGCTAGATGTAGCCCGTCAGCAAGTGGAAAATGGAGCCCAAATTATTGATGTGAATATGGATGAAGGCATGCTCGATGGTATTGAGGCCATGACCACCTTCCTTAATCTTATTGCCGCAGAACCCGATATTTCTAGAGTGCCCATTATGATCGATTCTTCAAAATGGGAAGTCATTGAAGCCGGCTTGAAATGCATACAGGGAAAAGGAATTGTGAATTCCATTTCCATGAAAGACGGAGAAACCGAATTCATAAAAAGAGCCAAACTCGTAAAACGCTATGGCGCAGCGGTTGTCGTAATGGCCTTCGACGAAACGGGCCAAGCGGATTCCTTCCAAAGGAAAATTGACGTTTGCCAACGTTCGTACAATATCCTGGTAAATCAGGTAAAATTCAATCCACAAGACATCATTTTTGATCCCAACATACTTACGGTTGCCACAGGAATCGAAGAGCATAACAACTATGCTGTAGATTTTATCAATGCCACCCGATGGATCAAAGAAAACCTTCCGGGAGCTAAAGTTTCAGGTGGTGTTTCCAATATTTCATTTTCATTTCGCGGCAATAACCCCGTTCGCGAGGCCATGCATTCGGCGTTTTTATACCATGCCATCAAAGCAGGTTTGGATATGGGGATTGTTAATGCGGGTATGATTGAGGTTTACGAAGAAATCCCAAAAGATTTATTAGAACGTGTCGAAGACGTCCTGCTTAATCGCCGCGACGATGCAACCGAACGCCTTTTAGAATTTTCGGAAACCGTAAAAGGAAAAAAAGTAGAGAAAGCAGAAATCCAAGAGTGGCGCTTATTGCCAATTGAAGAGCGTTTGAAACACAGCTTGGTAAAAGGGATTACCGAGTTTATCGATGCCGATACCCAAGAAGCTTTAGACTTGTTAAAAGAGCCACTTAAAGTGATTGAAGGACCTTTAATGGCCGGCATGAATTATGTGGGAGACCTTTTTGGAGCAGGCAAGATGTTCCTTCCCCAAGTCGTAAAAAGTGCCCGTGTCATGAAAAAATCTGTGGCGTATTTGCAGCCTTTTCTCGAAGCCCAAAAAGTCAGTGATCCCAATGCCCGCGCACAAGGAAAAATCTTGCTCGCAACCGTCAAAGGCGATGTTCACGATATCGGAAAGAACATTGTAGGCGTGGTCTTGGCCTGTAACAATTACGAAATCGAAGACATGGGCGTTATGGTTCCCGCCGATAAAATCCTACAACGCGCCCGCGAATGGGGCGCCGACATCATTGGTTTAAGCGGACTAATCACCCCCTCACTCGATGAAATGGTGCATGTAGCCAGCGAAATGCAACGCCTTAACATGAAGCAACCTCTACTTATTGGTGGAGCTACAACATCACGCGTTCACACCGCGGTTAAAATTGCCCCAAATTACCAATATCCCGTTATTCACGTTACCGATGCCAGCCGTTCCGTCCCTATCGCTGGGCAATTATTGAGCCCAGAAACCTATCATGTTTTCTCTGAAAAATTACGAGATGAATATCAAAAATTAGCAGAAAATCACGCCAGCAGACAACAAATAAAAAACTTCATTACTCTGGGGGAAGCCCAACAGAACGGACTTACACTTGAAAGTCACATTCGCGTTCCCAACAAAACGGGTTTCTTCCAAATAAACGATATCACCATTGCGCAATTATTGGATTATATCGATTGGACACCCTTCTTCCAAACTTGGGAACTTGCTGGTCGTTACCCCGATATTCTTAGCGATGAAATCGTGGGTACAGAAGCACAGAAACTCTACAACGATGCAAAAACGATGCTGGCAGAATGGGTGCAAAATCCTCCTTTAAAACTTCAAGCCAACTATTTTATACTGCCCACCAGAAGATGCCACGACGACGCGGCCGTTTACAAGCAAGATACCGATTCACAACCCCTAGCGGTGTTCCATTTTTTACGTCAACAACGCAAAATGACCAATGGCGTTCCTAATTTATCTCTTGCCGACTTCCTTGCACCAAAAGAGCTCGATTATATGGGCGGGTTTGCTGTAACTGCGGGTATCGGTTTGGAATCCTTAATTACCCAATACGATTCCGATCACGACGATTACAATAGCATTATGGCCAAATCTCTGGCTGACCGTTTGGCAGAAGCTCTTGCCGAATTTCTTCACGAGAAAGTACGGAAAGAAGATTGGGGATATGCGGCAGAAGAACAATTAGATACAGAAGGGTTGGTACGTGAGCAATACGAAGGAATCCGACCTGCTCCTGGTTATCCCGCTTGCCCCGATCACACCGAAAAAGAAATCTTATTCGACCTTTTCGAAAATCATTTAGGTTCTATTGGCATTTCTCTTACCGAAAGTATGGCCATGTTGCCTGCTTCAAGCGTTAGCGGCTGGTACTTCTCACGCCCAGAATCAAAATATTTTGGTCTGGGTAAAATCAATGAAGACCAATTGGTGGATTACGCAGAGCGCAAAGGCAAAGATGTAAATGAAATGCGCCGTTGGTTAGGGCCCATTTTGTTTTAAGCCTTCTTCATTATTTGAATGGGTTGGAATATGCCGGATTCGTAATAAAGGTAGAATCGGTCATGCTCCGCAGGTATGCCAATAAATCATCTTTTTGATTTTGGGATAAATTCAATTGTATGCCCCCATGCGCCGCCATTTGAGGGTGAATATTTGGATTCTCATAATGCACTTCTGTGCTGTAATGATTGATCACTTCTTCCAGGGTTTTAAACCGTCCATCGTGCATATAAGGAGCCGTCAATGCAATATTTAATAAACTAGGAGCTTTAAAAGTGCCCATATCTCCGGCCCTATTGGTAATTCCTCCTACACCCAAGTCTATAGGTGCGGGATCCAAACCATTACTCGCTATTCCACCCATATTGGGGTTTAATTGTTGCGTAAGTTCGCCTCCATGACAATGAAAACAATCGGAACCTTTGGTTTTTCCATTGGCATCAAAATCCACCAATCCATTAAAAATAAAAGCACCTCTCAATTCCGACGCACTCAATACTTTTAAATTATCTCCTGGAAAAAACTGATTGAAACGGGAATCCTTGCTCACAAGTGTCAATAAGAATTGTTCCAATGCCAATGACATATCGTGCAAATTGGGTTCCTTATTAAATGCTTTATTGAAATATTCAATATACATTTTATTTCGCTTTAAACGATCATTCAATAATGGCAAAGTCATAGCCATTTCATTATGCGCTTGAATGGGCTCGAAAACCAATTCTCGTAAGGTTTTCACCCTTGCATCCCAAAAGAAACTATGATGATAGGCCATATTGAATAATGCAGAAGCATTACGCGAAGCACGCAGTCCCCGAAATCCAACGCTGCGGTCTAAAGGCTCCGCAAAAGCATATTCTTGGCGGTGACAAGACGCACAGCTGATGCTGCTGTCCATCGATAAAATGGGGTCGTAAAACAGCATTCGTCCTAACAAAATACCCTCTTCAGTAAAGGGGTTGTCCTTAGGCAAATTCGGCATTCCAAATTCGCTTGGAAACACCTCTTTGGGATCTACCAACTTGGGCGTATAGGTACCCTTCGTATCCAAAACCGCTCCTTGCTCCTTCGTACAGGAAGTAACCAAAATCAGGGCAAAAAACGAAATAGCTAGCAGATTTTTTTTCATTATGTATAAAGCTTATTCTTCGTAAATCTTAAACGCATATAAAGAATTATCTAAAAACACACGCATCAACAATTCGTCGTGTTCCCCTTCAGAATGACTCACAGACTTTTCTTTAAACCGAATCGATTGAGCACCCCCAAAAAAGCGATCTGCGTTAATTCGCACGGCTACCCGGTGTTTGTCCTTTTCAACATTTAATTCTAAAGGAAGAAAATAGCGTGTTACAAATTGCATGGTTGCTGTATGAAAACTAAAACTTCCTGCTGTCGCCGTTGCATTCTCTTTGAAACGGCCATCCATCGCTTGGAAAATATATCCGCCCGACCAACCCCAATGCAAACCATTTAAATTGGGATTCATAGGATGATCAGAAGGCCAAACTTGAGGATTTCCATGATTGGTAGCCGAATCAAAACCCATCGTAAATTGCAAGCCCGTATACTTCCCCTGAGGAATAGATTTGTAACTGAATACATTGCGTGTACCCGTTAAATCTGCCCATTGGTAACCATCACCCAATTGAACCGTATCTCCGTTTTCTTTTACCAACGCCAAATTAGACATTAAAAAAGACCAATTGGTTACCATCATGTATTCCCCAAAACTCTTTTCTTTATAGATGTCTTGACCCTTTGCAGGTAAAGGCTCGTCTGCTATTTGACCCACAAACGCAAGTTCAAGTTCTGACAAGGGAGCACCCTTCGTATCATCACCCGCAGTTTCATCAGGTTCACAAGCCGTTAGCAAAGAGATTAAGGCCACCGCGACAAAAAATCTGAATATCAATCTAGTTTTATGCATTTCTTCGAATATACAAAATTATCAGTGAAAATTTTCGTGATATAAGTCCCAGACGGTAGGGTACGCAAGTCTATTTGAACGCTTAACGCGGAATCCAATTCCTGATTCCAGATTCTCTGTCCCACAGCGTTAAATACTTCCACCTTCTGAATTTCTGGGTTACGCGCATAAATATGCCAAAAATCGCTGGAAGGATTGGGTTGTAAAATCACATCCTCCTTTTGAATAGCATCCAAGTTCATCCCCCCCACACTAAATTTGGCTAAAACACTTACATCCGGATCAAAAATCGCGGTATCTGCTGCAAAAGGCAGTTGGAAT
>JAULUW010000078.1:0-2660 GCA_032111345.1 Bacteroidia bacterium | reverse complement strand
ATTCCGACTATAAAATATTAGACGTATCTACTTCTGCGAGTGAGGAAGAAGTAAAAAAAGCCCATAGAAAATTGGCCCTACGCTTTCATCCCGACCGTTTGCAAGGACTTTCTGATAACGAAAAGAAAAGTGCCGAAGAAAAATTCATACGGGTTCAAAAAGCCTACGAAAACATCAAGCGTAAAAACGGCTGGAAATAAATGAACGTACACCTCGTTCTCTTTTTAGTGAGTCTCTTTTATGGGATTCTTTTTTCTTGGGCCGGAGAAATCATGCCCAAATACCTCAATGCCGAAGCCCTCGTTGGGTTGCGCATTGCCTTTGCTACCTTGGCGTTCCACATAATCGGTTGGAGTCAAAAAAATACCGCCATCAATTGGAAAAAACACGGACTCGAGTTTGCCATTTGTGGATTTTTCGGCACCAGTGCCAATATGTACCTCTTTTTTAAGGGTCTTCAATCCACCTATCCCATCAACGCCGCCGTTTTGATGCTAGCAACGCCCCTTTTTGTTGCGCTCTTTGATCATCTTAGACTTAAAGCACGCCCAAATTGGGCCTTTACCCTGGCCCTATTTACGGCCGCTTTCGCCTGTTATAAATTATTAACCGAAAGCAATCATACCTTCACCTCGGAAACCCGGTTGGGCGACCTCCTAGTATTTATAAATGCCATATTTTATGCAGTTTACCTCGTGCGAATTAAAAAACTCACCGCTGTATACGAACCCATTACCGTGAACAGATACACCTTTAGTTTTGGCTTGCTCTATATCAGTCCACTCGCCCTAACTGCCGTATTTCAAGCTAATTATGCGGCCATTCCTTCTCCTATCTGGGGGAAAATTATCTACATATTATTGGTCATGAGTTTCTTGGTTTATTTTATGAACGCCTATGCCGTTAAAGCGGCTGGTCCCACTCTTGCTGGATTGTATATTTATTTACAACCCCTGCTGGCTACCCTTATCGCTTTTATTTTGCAAACCGACTCCTTAACGGTTATGAAAATAATTTGGATTCTCATTGTTCTCCTTGCAACCTTCTTTGCAACTCGGAATTCTCCAAAAGCAAAAATCAACTTTGCTTCAGCTGATTAAAATATGTAATTTTGCAAAATTAACTTATACCTACATGCGCAACCCTCAAGGCAACGACATTCTAAAAAAGCTCATCAGCGAGATCGAAACTACTGGCATTAGCACCGCTTTAATTGCGCCTTTGCAAGAAGCAAGAGAATTGGCGAAGCTCGAGAGCGACCCGCTCATTACCCGAGCATTGCGTTTACTTTGGCAGCATATTGAGGCCAACGAAACATTTGAAATTCCCCTTGCTGAAGAAATTGAAACCCCTGAAGACAATCTCGTATTTTTCTTGAGTCTGTGCGTAAAAGGCGATAATGATATCAATCGCGACGAATTGCGCATCATGACCCAACAACTCCAAGAAATGGCTTAATTTCATTTGAAATCAAAGTCGTACATAGCGTTTTTCCTGCTTAGCTGCTTTTCTTTATGGCAGATAAGTGTGAATCATACACACTATCACGACAGGCATTCTCAACACGAAGACCATTTCCACACCCATTCCGCCGTTCCTGAAAATACCCTTGAAGAGGATTGTGCTATCTGCGACTTTTACGTTCCATTAGCAGAATCTCCAAGCCATATAACGTTCAACCCTTGCAAGGTTCCCAGTCTCGAATTACACAATTCCTATTCCGAGACAATACGCTCCAATTGCGCCCTCCTTTCACGCAATAAATCTCCCCCATACCTATAATATTTCAGGCATAAACCGGCTCATCGGTTTATAATCCATCCTCAAATATTATTTGTATGAAAAAATCGTTTAAAATAGCGCTGTTTATTGGCGTAGTTACCTATTTAGGGCATATACATCCAACTTTACATGCACAAACACCACCTTGTGCACACGCACTGCGACTGCAAATTTTGCAGCCCGATGAACGTCCATTGGTTCAGGCCGAGGTATTCATTGAAGAATTGCATTTACTTCAAAAAACAGACGCTCGGGGTTTTGCATATTTTACAAATCTCTGTGATACCTTCTATGAATTGGATATTTGGTATTTAGGAAAACACATCCATATAAAACAAGGGATACAAAAGGACACCGTGCGGGTATTTTGGGAAATTCAAGATTCCCTGCGTTTGTCTGAACTGCATATCGTACAACAACATACCGATATCGAAAGCGATCACCTGCATATACAATACTTACGCATTGCACCGCTGAGTAGCATCAGCGAAAAAATGGCGGAATTGCCCATGTTGCGATTGCAACGTACCGGAAATTCCATTCAAAAACCGATGCTTCAGGGACTAAGTGGTTTGCGTTTGCCCTTGTTTCAAGATGGTATGCGTATTCAAGGACAGGCATGGGGCAGCGATCATGCACCAGAATTAGGCAGATTGGGGGTCCAAGAAATCAGTATTCATAGAGGCGCCCATGCCCTTAAAAACAGTTCCGATGGCTGGGGCAATTATCTCTCGGTTTCCTACCGACCCCGTATACATTCCTTTGAAGACAATGCCGGAATTATTTCGGGCTACCAACGCAATGGAAGCACTTGGCAGAATGGAATCCAATATTTACATGGGGGTTCTCGCGAAAACGAAGGCCTTTATTTCAGTGCA
>JAULUW010000077.1:0-20252 GCA_032111345.1 Bacteroidia bacterium | reverse complement strand
TTGATGTCTTTCTCTAAAGTACGCTCATAGGCGCCACTAATTCCATCGTTGTATTTCGTTTTTAACGTCTTATAATCATCTGGGTATGTGCGGTTCAATCCTGTAGCCACAAAACGATCGTGACGACCCTTCCATGCTAAAATAGAATCTTTAGCACTAGCTTGAAAGGCTTCCAATTTTGCAATTTCCGTTTCAAGTTCAACTATCAATTCTTTTACCTGACCTTCCTCTGCTACTCCTAATGGATTTGTTCCAGATATAAAGTTGAAGTTTTGATTTCCTAAAGAACCGTCATCACCCGCATAACGTGCTTTCCATCCAAATTGATACGCGAAAACCTCAATCTCTTGACTTTCTTTTGGAATTTCCGTGGTTATTTTAGACCATGTTGTAAATCCACGTAATACCAAAAAGGTTAAAACGATGGAAGGTACAATCGTCCAAATAATTTCAAGTTTATTGTTATGGAAGTAGTACAAGGCTTTGCGGTTCTTATCGTAACGGTAACGGAACATAAAGTAGAACAACAAAAACTCTGTTACAACGAATACAAAAAACGTAAATCCAAAAGTCCAGTAGAACATGGAATCGTAGGTTTCGCCGTGCACAGAAGCTGAGTTTCCAAGCATCAATAAAGGACCGTGAACTTCCAACTCATACCAAACTGCAGCCAAACCCGCAATCAAGAAAATGATTCCGATCCACGCATTGATGTTGTTCCAGCTTACAACGGTTTTTCCTGTAATTTTTTCGGTTAATGCGCCGATATCAAACGCACGGGCTACCACTAAAATAATCAACAGGGCTAAGACCCAGGATAAAATCGTAATCCAATCGAAATTAGCCAAGCTAAATTCTTTAGGTGCTTCGATTACATCGGCTGCGGCCATCAAAAACATTGGCGCCAATACAAAACTCAGCACAGCCAATGATTTCTTGAAAATTGAATTCAGACGAATTCTAAGGGTATCAATTCTCATATCTTTCCAAATAGGGTTTTCGCTACAAATTTAGTATTTCACAAACGTTATTTACTCAACAAACCGCATTTTTTTAAAAAAAGCAAGGGGTTTCATGTCATTTTGACGCAATAAAAAATTATTACTTGCAATATATCAATTACTTGCGTCTTTATATTGTTGCGCCATTTTGTGGTAATCTTCCACACGTAACGCTTCAGCCCTGAGACCCTTCCACGATTCTGGTAACATAAATTCTGGCTTCGCCGTTAAAAACGGTTTCAATGCGTTCGATAAGGTTTTACGACGCTGCGAAAATGCCAATTTCACTACCGATTTCAATGACTTCCAATCCGGTACCTCCGCATCAACAATACGCCTGGCATGCATTACTGCACTCTTCACCTTAGGGGGCGGTAAAAACGCTTCCTCCCCAACCGTAAAGTCATATACACATGAATAATATGATTGCAATAACACACTCGTTACCCCGTAAACCCGCGATCCAGAGGCTGCGCAAAAACGTTCCGCCACTTCCTTCTGAAACATCCCTACGAAAGAAACTACATTCCAATCTTCCTCCAGAATTTTAAATGCGATTTGAGTTGATATGTTATACGGATAGTTGCCCACGATTCCGATGCGTTTACCCTTAAAGGGCCTTACATCTAATTGCAAAAAATCCAACTCCAAAATGTGCAATCCTTTGGCCCAATCCACACGCTTTAAATACGCCACCGATTGAGCGTCCAATTCAATACACAATAACTTATCGCCAAAACGCGGATACAAATATTCGGTTAATACCCCTGTACCCGGACCTACTTCAATAACAAGATCCAAATCATCAGGCACCAATTCTGCGGTTTTTCGGGCTACTTCAGCATCTACCAAGAAATGCTGTCCCAAATGTTTTTTAGCAACTACACCGTATTGCCTTGGAGCGTGTTTCATACCGGCCAATGAATTAAATAATATTTAACAACGGTTTCTTTTAGAGCCGCCAAATTATAATTATCGGAACGTTCGGCAACATCTCGAACCTCGCCATTTTTACTTAAAATTCGTATGCCTCCTCCCTCGGTTATGTAGGCGTGGTTTTCCAATCTTCCCGTTTTAACAAAATATTGCAAAGTATCGCCTTCGCTGAAACCGAATTTCTTAATGCTCTGTTCGGAAGCTTCTGCGACCAAACGCGCATCAAAATCAGTGGTTGAAATCGACACTTTGGGCAATTTCCGATTCAATAACCGCTTGCATAAAGTCGATAAAATGGGATCTTCATGAAACTGCCATTGTTTCACGCTCGAAAGGATATCGATATCATCCAACACTAAAAATAGATCCAAAGCCTCCTCATCAAAATTAATAGCGTTAATTTCATGCATTAAAAAATGCAATAAAGGATGGTATGATCCCAAACCATGACCTTTATGTGCAAGCACCCGTGCCCGCTTCAAAATTGAAACTAATAGTGCATCTGCGGCAATAACCGTTTTATGCAAATACACTTGCCAATACATCAACCGCCGCGCAATGAGGAATTTCTCTACCGAATAAATCCCTTTTTCTTCCACTACCAAATTACCATCCGCCACGTTTAACATACTGATAATTCGTTCTCCTCCCACAATGCCCTCACTCACTCCCGTATAAAAGCTATCCCGAAGTAAATAATCCAATCGATCCATGTCTAATTGGCCCGATATCAACTGACTCAAAAAAGGCTTTTCCGTATAGGTATGCTGAAATATGGAAATAGCCATTTCCAAAGCGCCCCCGAAAATGCCATTCAAACGCTGCATGATGCGCGTAGAAATATCTTCATGGTGCACCTCCTGTATAAGCGTATGTTCCAAAGTATGCGAATACGGCCCATGACCAATATCGTGCAGTAAAATAGCCAAAGCAGTTGACTCGTATTCCTTTTCAGAAATTTCTACCCCCTTTCTACGAAGGGTATCCATAGCCTGCAGGGTTAAATTCAAAGCCCCTAAAGCATGGTGAAAACGTGTATGTGTAGCACCCGGATATACCCAATCGCTCATTCCCAATTGCCGAATTCTCCGCAAACGTTGGAAATAAGGATGTTGAATCACATCATATATTAAATCGGTTGGAACCGTTAAAAATCCATGTAATGGATCGTTAATAATCTTATTCTTATTCAAAGTCACAATGGTGCTGCAAAGTTAGGACTTCTCATCCCAAATCAACACTCCGTCTGGATCTGGCCTTTTGGCCGTAGCTTTTTCTAAAAAGATGCGCAACTGATACTGCGCAGGTTCATTGGGTTTAATTTCTAAATACCGTTCATATGCCGCCATCATTTCGATCCACTGTTTATCGGTAATACCCCGCTGGTGCATGCGCACTCGATAAATATTTCCAATATACAACCAAGCCCGTGGATCTTCCGATTCCGCAGAACCCGTTTCACGTATTTTCCTGCTAGTAATATTAATATATCGCCTGAAATAATGCAAGGCACTGTCTTCCTGCCTTTGTCCTAGATAGTTCTTAGCTAAATTATAATACGACAGTAAAAACATCGAATCCTTGTGTATTGCCCAACGTAACTGCCTATCGGCCTCTTCGTAATTGCGTCTGCACGTGTTGCTTGCAGCCATGCCCATAAAATCCGACAAAAGGGAATCCCTTCCGTACAATCGAGCGTAAATCGCATAGGAATCATCGCAATATCCTTTATCCAACAACTTGCCCGCCTCTTGCCTCGGGGTCATTTCTCCCCGATCCAAATCGCGTTGCGCATTCAATCCGCTTGCAGACAAATATCCCCCTATAATCCAAATCAAAACCGCTATACTGCCTCTATTTTTCATGCTTTTGTAACAAATGTAAATTAGTTTCTCCAATTTTGTATGAATTCCCTTTTAAAACCTCGCACCTCGATGCACAGAGAAATTTCCTCCAAACGACGCCATGGCCCTGCATTTATAATGTTGCTTTTTTTGCTTCTCGGGGGAAGTTGCTCGCGCTGGAATCTAGGCGATGCCGGACCTACCACAACCGTGTTCAGGACCGTTACTGCGGCAACCTCATTACGGGTTGGTCAAAAATTCGACCTGTATTTAGAGTCCGACCGCCTCAAACCCGAAGGATATACCCTCGAGTATCCCGAAAAATTAATTCCCAATATCCACCATCGCATTGAAGCAGGAAGCCTCATTTTCAAGGATGAAAATCAAGCGAAATGGACACAGGATTTGACTTTACGACCCAAAATTACTCTGAATTTGCATGAATATCATACCTTATATATAGAAGGCGCATCACAATGGCGCTGTCTCGACACGCTTTACGGCGATGCACTGAATATTGAAATGGGCTCTGTGATGGACCACGATTTATGGATTAATTACAATCTAGTGAGCGGCAAATGCAATAATTTAGGGACTCTTAAATTGAGCGGACGAGGAACCATCTTTTCCTTTTCGGTGGAAGCCGGATCCAAACTCGATGCCCAAAATATGGAGTGCCACGATGCCTATTTTTGGCACTTTACCCAAAGAGATTGTTTTATAAAACCCCAAAAGCAAGCCATACTTTCGGTATACAATTCTGGCAATCTCTTCATTAAAAAACAAGATTTTTATCGCTACGAAGCCCAAGTAAGAGGCTCTGGACGCATAATTCAACAACCCTAATGGATTTTACCTTTAATATTATAATCATCTTAATTGCCGCACAGCTTCTGCTAAGCGCCAATCCAGAAGCCTACGAGAAAAGTATCTTCAGCCTCAAACAAATCCGAAAAAACAAAGAATATCACAGACTGCTCTCGTCGGCCTTTGTGCATTCTGGGTGGATGCACCTCTTCGTAAACGCATTTGCAATCTATAATTTCAGTCCCGTTTTAGTGCAAACTTTTGGCTCTTTCATTACTATAGGGGTTTTCTTACTTTCCGCAATTGGTAGTTCTTTGGCAATACTATGGACCAAAAGAAAATGGCATGATTACCAAGCAGTGGGTGCCTCCGGTGGCGTTAGTGGACTGGTAATGCTTGCATTTTTCGTGTACCCAGATATGCGCATAGGGATATTTTTGATACCGGGACATTTACCCGCTTATGTTTTTGGAATATTATTCAGTTTAGTTTCAATTGCACTTACTTATGTAAAGAATCCACAGAACATCGCCCATGAAGGACATTTAGGTGGATTGTTAGTAGGCGGACTCATTGGTGGATTCATTTATCAATTTCAATTTCCCAACCTGCCCCTTCAATTGCTATTTTTCTTAGGCACTCTTAGTATTGTAATTTGGTTGTTACTGCCTCCAAGAAAACCATAATACGAACCCATCTTTACTCCGTATTATCCCCCTTTGAGATCATGGATATGCCTGTAAATATGTGATTATTAAGGGTTGAAAAAATGCTTTTCTTACTCGTATAAGTCTGCGCTGAGTCTTGGTTTGGAAGGAATATTCAACTAAACCCAAATCTTCAAACAATAATCTGTAAGTAATGCAAAGTTTCAAGCAAAAAGATCTTACAGACCCTGATGAAAGAGGTAGATTTCAATATAAAAAAAGGCCGTTCAGTGAACGACCTTTAAGTGCCCAGTACTGGATTCGAACCAGCAAGTCTTGCGACACCACCCCCTCAAGATGGCGTGTCTACCAATTTCACCAACTGGGCAAATTTTGCGACCGCAAAGATACCATTTTTTACGGTCGTAAATCGCTATTCTTATAAAATCAACATGGCGTCACCGTAACATAAGAAACGGTATTTTTCCTTGATTGCTTCTTGATAAATATCAACCATTAAATCATGACCTGCATAGGCGCAAGCCATCATATACAAAGGAGATTCAGGGGCATGTAAATTGGTTATAAATGCATTTGCAATATTGAAAATATGCGGAGGAAATAAAAATTTATCGGTCCACCCTTCACTTGGATTTAAAGTGCGTGAGGAACTAACGCTCGATTCCAAGGTACGCATAACAGAAGCACCTACTGCTACCACTCGATTTTTATTTTCAATGGCATTATTCACAACATCACAAGTTTCCTGCGTTATGCGATAATATTCGCTGTCCATCTTGTGCTTGGTCAAATCTTCAACTTCAACATCTCTGAAAGCGCCCAGGCCTAAATGTAGGGTTACATTGGTAAAGTTGATGCCCTTGATATCCATACGCATCAATAATTCGCGCGTAAAGTGCAATTGAGCCGCTGGAGCTGCTACTGCACCCACATTTTCTGCAAAAAGTGATTGATACCATTGTTCATCTTCGGGTTTTACCGGGCGGTTGATGTATTTAGGAATTGGAGTTTCTCCCAATTTCTTAACCACACGATCAAATGCTTCATCATCACCGTCGAAAAGGAAACGAATCGTGCGGCCTCTAGAAGTGGTATTATCTACAACCTCAGCAACCAAATCATCGTCACCGAAATACAACTTGTTGCCTACGCGAATTTTACGGGCGGGATCTACCAAAACATCCCATAAACGCAATTCGTGGTTAAGCTCACGAAGCAGGAATACTTCAATTTGCGCGCCGGTCTTTTCTTTCTGTCCGTACATACGGGCCGTAAAAACCTTAGTATCGTTCACAACAAAAACATCGTCTTCGTTGAAAATATCCAATACATCATGGAACTTTTTATGCTCAATCGTGCGGGTTTTGCGATCCACAACCATCAAACGGCTCTCGTGACGCGTTTTCAACGGCTCTTGAGCAATGAGTTTTTCGGGTAATTCGAATTTAAACTGGGATAACTTCATATCAGGATATAGTGTCCCTAAATTGGGGCTGCAAATATAGAACATATTTCTACCTTATAAAAATTGTCGGGGTAAATCTTACCTTTGCACCATGAAAAATATTTCGGTTATCGGAGGCGGTACCATGGGAAATGGCATCGCACACGTATTTGCTCAAAACGGTTTCAATGTAACTTTAATCGATTTGAAACAAGAAATGCTCGATAAAGCATTGGCTACCATTGCAAAGAATTTAGATCGACAAGTAGCCAAAGGAAGCATTACCGAAGAACAAAAAGCGCAAACCCTTGCCAACATTACCCCTATTACCTCCCTTCAAGAAGGAGTAGCCCATGCCGACTTAGTAGTTGAAGCCGCTACCGAAAATGTAGAAATCAAATTGCAACTGTTCCGCGATTTAGATGCGTTCGCTCCAGAGGCCTGCATCCTAGCCTCTAATACCTCTTCTATTAGCATCACCAAAATTGCATCGGTAACCCAAAGACCCGAACAAGTTATTGGAATGCACTTCATGAACCCCGTGCCCGTAATGAAGCTCGTGGAAATTATTGAAGGGTTCAAAACCGATAAAAACATCACCGAAAGCATTGTGGAGCTTTCTAAAGAATTAGGAAAAGTGCCCGCCTTAACACAAGATTATCCTGGATTTATAGCCAATCGCATCTTGATGCCTATGATTAACGAAGCCATTATTTCCTTGCACGAAGGCGTTGCTGGCGTAACCGAAATAGACACCATTATGAAATTGGGAATGGCACATCCGATGGGACCTTTACAACTGGCCGATTTTATTGGTTTGGATGTGTGCTTGGCTATTTTGAACGTGCTTTACGACGGACTCGGAAATACCAAATACGCCCCATGTCCGCTATTGGTTAATATGGTTACCTCTGGCGATTTAGGCGTAAAAAGCGGTCGCGGTTTCTACGATTACAGCCACGGAACTAAAGAGTTAATTGTTGCTCCGAATTTTCAATAATCGCAAAAAATTGAATATGCAGTGGCTTATTCACTGCATTTTAATTAGTTATGAAGCAATTAAACTTGATGTTTATCTCATCGATAAATTGAAAATCATTTAACCAACGAATACCCATATTGTCACAAACATTTGGGATTTTAATTTTTGTCCCGTCCTAAAATAAGTTGACAAAAAATCAACTTATTATGAAAAAACAAGAAAAACAGGAGATTAGACGAAGCCAACGAGATTATTCAATGGCCTTTAAAATGATGGTAGTTTCGCAAGTTGAAAAAGGCGAAATGACATACAAACAAGCTCAACGTCATTATGGAATTCAAGGAAGATCAACGGTTTTGGTTTGGTTGAGAAAATATAGTAATTTGGATTGGAATAAACCATCCTTATTTGCTATAAAGACGCCATTAGGAGAAACCCCAGCTCAAAAGATTAAACGCTTAGAGCGCCAATTATCTGATGAACGTATTAAAAACAGTATTCTAAATGACATGATTGACATTATGGATAACCAATATGGTACAGAAATTAGAAAAAAGCTCTTACCCAAGCAATCCAAGAAAACCGACAAAAAAACCGAGTGAGCATATCACAGAGTTGCAGATTGTTTGGGATAAGCAGACAAGGCTTATATCAAGCTCAAAAACGGTATGAATATCGTAGAAGTCAACTAAATATTCTGAAACCAATGGTTCACAATCTACGTTCCTCGATGCCTAAAATTGGCACTAGGAAATTGTATTATTTACTTAAAGACGATATTCATGAGCATGGACTCAAATTAGGACGTGATGCATTCTTTGCATATTTAAAGAGTGAAGGATTACTTATTAAACCCACGCGTAAATACACCAAAACTACAGACTCTAAGCACTGGTTAAAGAAATATCCTAACTTGTATAAAGATCTAAATGTTACACGCCCTGAACAAGTATACGTAAGTGATATAACCTACTTGAAATCTAAAGAAAAAGTACATTATCTCTCTTTGGTAACGGATGCTTACAGTCGCAAGATTGTGGGATACCATCTATCTGACGATATGATGTCTAACAGTGTAATAAAAGCTCTTAACATGGCATTAAAAAACAGAAAATCCAACCTGCCTCTAATACACCATTCTGATCGAGGATTACAATATTGCTCAGCAATATATCAACACAAACTAAATCAGTACAAGGTTAAACCTTCTATGACCGATGGATATGATTGTTATCAAAATGCACTGGCTGAAAGAATAAATGGGATACTCAAAACGGAATTTTTATTTACCAAATGCAAGGACAGCAAGGATTTAAACAAGCTCGTCCAGGAATCTATTTATACTTACAATAACCATAGACCGCATCTTGCTCTTCAAATGAAAACACCTAATATTGTAGATGAAAAAACCCTTGAAGGAATACTCCAAGGGTATTATCAATTTTAAAAATAACTGTCAACCTATTTTAGGACGACACAAGTCAAATTAAGTGATTTTTTAACTAAACTTCTGGTCCAGGATTCAGGGAGTATTATAGTAAATGTCAATATTGTTCCAACTATTGCTGTAAATATAAGCTTAGTAAAATCATTCGTTTTCTTTTCTTTTGATTTTGTTTCGTTTTGGTTTTCAGTTTGAACACCTATATATTTTATCCTTAGTGAAGGAATTACAATTAAGAAAAATTAGAGAAATAAAAGCAACAGTCCTGCACTTCCAGATTCTATTTCCCCTGAAATAAAATTGGATGAAATATTGATTTTTCCTGTCGCTTTAACGCCTGCAACCATCAAAGTAATACCACCAATCCCAAAAAGAATTCCAGAAAGTTGGACAATTAATTTTCTTATTTCATTTGGTGCCCACATGGCTGTTATTTAAATACGGTTATTACGATTTCTGCAAATTGAATGTCTGTTGTGTCGATAATTCGAAGTCCATTGTGATGTAACCCACCTTTTTGAGTATTTACAAATGGCGAAAGGAATTCAATGTTAAATTCTGTGTTTGCAAAGAAATGTTTTTTTACAGCTCTAGAAAAAATTGATAAAATTACTATTTCAGTGTCTAAATAATTGTGTTGCGGAATTGGGTCGAATAAAATTAAATCAACTTCCGTTGTTTTTTTCGGATTGAGGTAATTTATTTCTTGATTAAAGTCATTGTCTACAAGTAATTTGTCAAGGTAGATTTTGTTAGTGAAGTGTAGTTTAATTGCTCTCATTTTTATTATTGTTTAAGGGTTTACGGTGTCTGTCTAAATTTACGTCTAACTTGTATATACACGAAACAAACCTTCTCATAGCCAAATGATATGCGAAACTTTGTTTCATTTTATTCATTATATAATTATCAATTTATTTTTAATTAATTTCACTCAAATATAATATTTAACTTTCCTATTCTCACATACGCCTTTACACACCCTCTTCCGCCTTTTTCCCAATAATTCATTTGAGAAGTTTGTATCCTAATCGATGCAAGACCTCATGCAACATCACAAACATACTGCATTATTTATGACCGTTTCAGGTGTTTTAGTTGGTGTGGGTAAGACCATTTCGGCAAAACCGCTATTATTGGCTATTAAACTACCAAAATTATCTATTAGTCCTTTTATTCTTCATAGAATTTTATATTATGTAGTGTCAAAAAATCCTTTATTCTATCTACATGAACGCAATGTCCAACATGCAAAAATGGAAAGTTTGAAACTTTTTCCTTCTTGCCATCTGCAACAACTTCCCTTCCTTTAATGTCAAATCCTAAATGTAAATAGTTTGTTGCTGACTGCATTCCATAAACAAGTCCTTCCGTATCAAATAAAGGCCCACCACTTTGGCCTTTAAGTCCAGGGGTGCTCAGCTCAATTCCAACTGTTTGTTGGCCATCGCTAATATGCCTTGTAATTATGCCGTCAATTGGAAAATTAGGAGTGCTAGAAATACCATCATTATTCCACTCGGTATCATCAGTTACTTCATTATATTGAAAATTATTAAATTCAGGAAACGGGTATCCCAGTCTACAAAGATATTTGCCTTGTTTTATTTTGCTTTCGTCTTTGACAAATGTTGCATGCGAAGTGTAATGTTTTTCCGCAAATCCATTGAATTGCAATATCGCCAAATCTAATGTGGGATGAGCAAAGTAAGTTATATCATTTAGAGGACTTACGGAGTTTACAAAGTTATTCTTTAGGGAAACAATTGTTTCCTTCTTAAGTTTATACTTAGCTTCAAGTATGCGAAGATTATTTTTGAATTTTCCGTCTCGAATTAGTTTATCTCTTTCTGCTTTGAAATGTTGAAACGATGCATCAATAACATCTGCTTGGGTTATCTGATTTAGGACATGTTTGCATGTGACCGCAACTCCATTTTCATTTACGAAAAACAGAGTGGAAGTGCCCGGTGAAATTAGTCCTCCATAGGTTCTTGTTATGGAATGAATTGGTCTAGTGAAACTGTTAACGGCTTCAATTGCTTTTACGAACATAGTTATTACTTATTTAAATTTTTTACAATATGAAAATCATCAAAATCAATCCCTTAGTAATAATACTTTTTGAGTAGATTCTAATCCAGATTGACGAATAATAACAAAATATAAACCATCAGAAAACTCTGTAAGATCAATAATATTCTCATTTAGAGTCTCGCCAACAAATTGTTTGACCTGCTTTCCAGTGAAATCTAAAACTGATATTACTGCACCATCTAAAACATAGTTACTCTTTATAAAATAAACCCCCGTCGATGGATTTGGATAGATTTTAGTATATAATCCAACATTTTTTGTTATAATATCTTTTTCATCCTTATTACTTGAATCAGGAGGGGCAGATGTGCCTCTACCGTCTGGGTGATATTTATTGGGATCGGTACAAAAATCGGTATTCATTAGTTGCAATTCGGCTACATTTCTATCACAATCACTGCAAATGGAATGTTTAATTGTACAACCGGAAGGTAAATGAACTGATGGTGTAATATTTACTTTTGGGGCGATAAAATGAGTACCAGGCTGAATAACTGTCCCATCACCAATGATAATTTCAGTTGAAGCTACAATATCACCTGGTCCAATGGTTTGATTTATAAAGGATAGTGATTTTGGAATTCTTAACGGTGATTCAAACAACATTCCTGGATCAGTACCCGCACTTCCGTGAGTAAATTCACATTTTAAATATCCATTAAATTTAAAATCTGGTTGAGACTTTGCATCTTTCCAAACTTTTAATTTAACACGATTTTTTGAATTTGAATTCTGTTCTGACTCAATTATTTTAGTATTATAGGTGTATATAATTCTAACCTTTTGGGCGTTTGGATCATCCTTTCTCTTTAACACAATATTCAATTTCAAATAAATTTCTGGCAATTCCCAGGGATGATCTGCCTTCAAGTAGTTTGAAAATTGTATCGTTTTCCATTCATTATCATTCCACTGTTGCATATATCCAACTGGCTCTAATGCATATCCTGACCAAAATGAAAATGCCTCTGATTTTAGGCAACTCAAAGACTTGTACCTGGTATTTAATGTTATTGCAGATAATTTTGTCCAGTCATTTGTAAAATTATCGACGTCAAATCCTTTACTATTAATTTCTTTCAAATATTCTTTAAAATAATCATCTCTTGTCATTGTTGATGGATAAGTGGGAAAATAAGTACTTAAATGCATTGGAACAGTGAGTTTATCATCCGTTTTATTAAGAACAAATGGTTGAGGAAAAAAAACAAATCGATCAGCATTGTAATGGTTTAAAGGAGGCGAATAATTGTGCTCTATCCAGTTATCAAGAAATGGAACATTACCAAACCAACTAAGTTTTCTTTGATTTTCAGCATATCTTTCAGCCGAATCTTCAAAAACGTTTTCATTATATTTGAAAACATAAGCAGCTTCAATTGACTCAACTTCTAAACCACTTGCTGGGTTAACTACATATTTAATGTCGTTTTTCTGTTTGTATTGTATTATAATAGGTGGGGTCAAAATATCTGGCCCTTCTACGGTGCGGTCTTTATATTCAACATATTCTAGTACTGGCGTTTCTACAAGATTAAAAACTCCCAATGCCTCATTATACATAGGTTGATAGAGCACATTCAAGTCATTTTGTTTTGAACCCGGAGTTGTAACTGTATAGCTTGTACTAATACCTTCAGTGATTATATTCCCATTTACTGTTAAATCTGCATGAATAATGGTGGGTAAAGTTGCTTCTGAAATTTCCTTTTTTCCGCCTGCAACAAAAAAATCAATCAATCCAATAGCAGCACCTATATATGGAACTGACCCGGTTAACGAGGCTGCTATTGCTGCTTGTTCTGTAGTCGAAAAAAGATTGGCAAGTGTAGGCACTTCAAAATCGTCTTTGGTTTTAAAAAGTAGACTTGTAAATTCACCAACTCCCTTTGCTGTTTCAGTTATAGATTTTACCGATTCATTGACTTTTACAATTGTTCCTTTTGCCTTATCGTAGATATTCACTTTTTGGGTGCTAGAACCCTGGCCTTGCACATCGGCATATTTTTCTTCATCTGTATCTACCCGACCAGAAAGTAAAACCTGGCTTTTTTGAATCAATTTCATATCAATTACAAAAGCACTTTCAAAATGACATACGCAAGGGTCGTACATGGTTTGGAAATCTGCCATAACCCAATCTCCTTCTGCTCCGACCATGAGTGTATTGGCTTGCATTAAAGTATCATTACCTAGCCAAGCATCCAATGCATTAACCATACCATTATTCAAAGAAAGATTTGCATTCTGTTTATAATCAATGTCATTTTCTTTTTTATAATAGCGAATACGCAGTAAAACTGCTTGCCAACCTGTTGCAATATTTGGCAGTGCTGAATTAGAATGTACTACATATACAAAAACACGAATAGTACCAGTATACTTATTGTACAGCATAATTAATGGAAAGCCTTGCCCCAAAACTGGGGGCGGATTGCCTGAAGTAGCGTTTTTATATTCAGTACCCAAGCGGTAGGTTATCAATTCCCAACCATCCGCCACTTTGTTGTCAGGGTTTTGATGTGACAAGTGCCCCACATTTATTTGAGATGGATCTTGGTAAAATGGACTGATAAGATTGGAGGGGGTGGTAGAAGAAGGCGTAGGGTGCCAAAGCCACCAATTATTGTTTCTCCAATCGAATTCACCCAAATTAATCCATGGTTCACCCCGCGGATCTGCTGGATTTGAAGGATTAGTTGTTGAATTGTTGATTTCAGGGTAGCATTTTGGACCAGTTTGGGCTTTTAATTGAATAATACAAAAGCCCTGCAATGATATAATAAACAATAGTAATTTCTGTCTCATAATTTTACTATTTTATTCTGTATCCAATAAAAGTAGTTGGATTTTTATAAATTGGATCCGGATTAGGTCCAGGGTAATAGCCCCAATGGTCTAATGAAGGAATTTCTACATGAATACTATCTAACGTCTTGTTTAAAAGAAAAACCGGTCCATCTACTGATGTTGCAAAACGATTAGTTAATTTATCAAGCGTCAAATCCCATGGGGCAATATCCTTTGAATGATACCCATTGGGTAAATTATAATACGCTCCAAATATTCCGTCTGGTTTACTATTTATGAATGTTACATTAAATGTATCTTGCGGTTTGGCAGTTAAACACCCTCTAAATACTCCGTTATATGAATCGTAATTGCCTTTTCGGTATGCACGCATAATATAATGTTTAACCACAGTATCCCTACCATCATCGCCAGCTTTGCATCTCGGATTGGGCTTACGGCAAGTAATGCATCTTATGGTTATGGGTCCTTCTGTACCTGGTACGTCTTTATCAAAAAAAACTATGACTGAATCTCCACGGCGGTACCTTTTTTCAGTACCTATTTTCCACAATACACTGTCATTTCCACTCTGCCAGCATTTAAAGTTATAAGTGCCAGTTCTTATTGTATCGTCTTCCGGCACCCTGTAATAGGTGAGCGAATTAGTTTTAGGATTGATGTAATCTAATACAATATCAAAATCTGCATTACTCAATGGATTTGCCCGGCATGGGTCGTAATTTTCACATTCCGGGTTTTTATAATCATAGCAGCATTTTCGGCATGAAACCATAACCGAAGAAGAAAACAACAAACCTCCAATTAGTAAGGTATGAATTACTTTTTTCATAATTTTACTTCTTTTGGGTTAAATTGATTAAAATTTCCTGCAGTGCCTTGAGTTGTTTTGCCTGCTCAGCCATTTGTATCTCTAGAGTATAAATTTTATTTTGCTGCTCTTTTATTGTATTTTTTTGATTTATTGAATACAAAGTGAGCTCTTCTATTTTTTGTTGTTGCAAAATTTGAATATTGCCAATGTTTTGACCTTTAGCAATAACTTCATCTGCCGCAGGCATGGCCGGTAAGTGGTGATTAAGTTTAATGAAATTTTCCACTGAATCTAGTGACAATAACGAATAAGAATTAGCAAAAACAAAATCAGGCCACCACTTAGCTGCTGTAGTCAAATTGACTACCTTAAGATCACCCCTTAATTCAGCATTCCCATTATGCTCTATTCTTAATCCTCCTGCATTAAGTGAATTGGTATGTGGTGCAATAACGATTGCACCATTGCTGTCAGCGCCATTAAATCCGAGTCCGTTTGAAAAAATCAATCCTATGTCTTCTGCATGGCTTATAGCATTATAACCCATGTGCCCGAGCCTTGGAATTATGGCAATATGCCTTGTATACGTTTGTTTAATTGGAGCACCGTTTGCGTAGGTTCTTTGTTGCAAATTAGTTAATGAATATGGCAATACATTACCAAAAATTGCGATGGGAATATTTTTCATGTTGGCATCCTGGACATCTAATGCCGCTCTTGGGTCTTCAGTATTGAAACCACTGTTACCATCAGGCATTACTATAAATCGGGATTTTAAGCTTCCTTGATTGGATCCATTAGGGTATTCAACTGTTCTAGCTTGTAAAATAGGTTGCTGAAAACTACGTAGGTTTAAAGTTGGAGATGCAGCATTTGGTCCGGTTGTATTTAATGGACTGTAATATGAAAATGGAATAGTTCCTAGTGCATAGGGCACTGGCCCCCAGCTTAATTTTGGCTCGTCATTACCACTATTCAAAAGAGTGTGAGAAGGATCGAAAATCCAGTCATTATTCCAAGCTCCGACACCCACAGCATTGGGCTGGCAATATTCTTTGGTAATTATTAAACCTTTACTGCCTAATGTTCCACTGATATCGCAATATCTGAATTCACCCCATCCATCAGGAGCTTTTACTCTTCCTACACCTAAAGCTGAAGGCGTCAATGAGTTTGCAGTGCTGAATCCTGTTGGAGGCGTTGATGTTAGTTCAAATGGGCCAGGGCTTTGAGCTTTTAGTTTTAATGCCGCGGTTGACAATAATACAACCGTAGTAATCGTCAAAGAAAACAAAGGTCTAGTGAATTTGAAAACCTTTTTCATAAGTCTTTTACTGATTTTTATTAATCGATGTTTGTTTAAAATTTAAGCAAACCTAATGTGATTAAATATAACACTTGTGATACATTTATATCATGTCCGTTGTTTTTTTTATATTTTCTTTGTGCATTAACTTAAAAACAATAAATATGACAACCAATCCACATCTAATTTCATTGGCAGAAGCTGCCGTAATGACACATGCTTATCAAAATGCTACTCAATTTCAAGGTCTTACCGTCGCTTGTATGATGGAAAATGATGCGTATCAACAAATAATGACTCAACCAGGTTGTACCGGTGTTCGAACGTATTTTGCTCTTGACGATCTTAATAATTTAACTATAGTTGTGGTTGGAGTTGATGCACAAGGAAATGATATTACCGGTGGCATAATTATGGAGCGAGCAAATAGATGCCCGATACTTTGCCCTGTTAACAGCGAACTTATGAAATGATTATTTATTCATATTTAGAATCATTCATTCTATTAGTTCTTAATATAAGAATTTACTATTATGCCCGATTGGATTTTAATTTATTAAAATCTAATTTTGAGATTTTTATCTACATTTTTGCAGTATTTATTGACAGCTTTTTATATCTTGTTTTAGGTGCAAACAGCGCTATTACAATTCTGTTTGATGTTATTCTTCCACTTTCAATAATAATTCCAATATTAGTAAGGCAAAAAAGTAGATTACCTAAATTGTTATTGCTGTTATTTATCCCTATTTCTTATTTCGCTCTGATACCAACACAAGATAAAATGAGGTATTTTTTATACATATTTAGTATGATACTCCTATTTATTTATTCGATAAAGTTAAATTCAGGTACAAGTAAGGATTTAAAAAAGTCTCCGATGTATCTTTTGTTCGCATTAGATTTTTTAGTCACAATAATACTTCAGCAATTGTATGGATTAAATATCAATTGGAAAGATTCAGAATACGTTGGATTTGTGGGTGTTGTTGTATTGTTTATTTATTTAATTAATTTAATTTTAGCACATGTCTATATCAGGAGATTCTTTATTAATTAGTTTGTCACTAATTCTGCTGCCCGCACTCATTGCCCTTATCGGCACTTTACTATACAGTTATGTTATAATTAAAAGATATAAAAAGGTATTGGGTAGGTTGTTTCGTAGTAGTTTCCGAGGAGTAGATACAGAAAGAAAAAGAATAGCCTCTGAACTGCATGACCATCTTGCCATTCATTCCATAACATTTTCGGAAGATTTGAATGAATTGAAAAATAGATTGCAGGGACAAGATTTGAGTATTATTGAGCGACTTGAAAATGATTTCAGTATATTTAAATATAAAACACATCAGATAGTTGAATTTATGTATCCTAAAGTTCTGGTTGATTTAAACTGGGAATCTAGTCTAGATTTTTTGGCGAGTCAACTGTCAATTGGCAAGATAAGAGTAACATTTGAGTCATTTGCAGATTCTGCGCCTGAGGGCGACTGGCTATACCATACATATTGGGCAATTCAAGAATTAATAACAAATGCAATACGGCATGCAAATATTCAGAACGTGCAAATAACAGCCATAGATGAAGATGGAGAATTTATTTTATCAATTCATTACAGGGCAACGGAAGAGGCGAAAAAATGGATAGAATCAAATTCGAAATTCAAACCAGGAATGGGAACTATGATAATTTTAGATAGATTATCTATTGTAGATGCAAAAATGAAAATTGAAATCATAGATGGTGTTGTCACACATTCAATAATATTAAAAAATGAGAATTCTAATATTTGACGATCACGAAGCAATTCAATATTTTGTAAAACAGCAAATAGAGAATATTGTTCCTAATGCTGAAATATTACGATGTTCCACTTTGGAAAGCGCAAAATCTGTAATTACAACGCCACCGGGTATAGATTTTGCAATTTGTGACCTTGAAATCAATTCAGGCTCTAACATTTCAATTCCAGAAATGTCTTTTGAAAGAAACATCCCTTATATGGTTTATAGTTCACACGTAAATAAAGTGTTAATCAACGAGCTTAATAGTATCAACGTAAATTGTTATGTATCGAAAACTTCAGGCATTGAATCATTAAAACGCGGAATCGAAATGTTGTTAAACAGACAAAAGTTTTATTGTCATTTGGTTTTATCGACAATGGAATCAAAAGAGGAATTTAAACAAACGGAAAGATTGTTTCTTTCAGAAGGACAAAAAACAGTGTTAGCTGTTATGGCAAAAGGTCACAATAGAGAAGAAACCGCTAAATTTCTTAAAATCAAGAAATCTACAATTAACAATCATATCGCCCGAGCAAGAGAAATCAACGATTGTAGAAATTTGGATGAATTGTTAAGAAGATATCGATTTTGGGATTCTATTGAATAATTATTAAAGGCGATTAAACTGTAGTGCTCCCCAAATTTGAACCAGAAGTCTGAGTGGTTAAGTTAATATTTTTGTTGCATTAAGCAACATTTTCCAGGGATTGTTGTGTGTATTTTTTGTTGGGGGATGTTTTTGTTTTTTGATGCGTTTTCTGGTTGTAATACTCGATGTGGTCGTATTGTCCTTTATTTTCGATAAAAAACCGATCGGGAAATGGATTGGATTTGACGTAGGCATTTTGTCCAAAACCCAAAACAACAAAAAGTGCGCAGGAGATAAATCCGACACACTTTTTGAGGTATGTAGTATGGGGTGTTTTCAAAATGTAACGTGATTTAATTTAATTATTTTATACAATCTTTTCAAATTTAGCTAATTTTAATCAATATCTTCCATTAGTATATGAACATACCATACGTTTCTTGAATGCTGAATGACATAATTTTTTGTTATTGATGAACCTCAAATCTAGACCATACTGTTTTATTAATTGTGATAAAAATCTATCAGTAATTTTTAAAAAAAATAATTTATATTGCGCCATTTACCATCTCTACCTCGAGGGTCCGAATAAAGACCCCATAATGATCAATGGGGTTATTACGGTGCTGCGGTAGGTGAAAAAATCTGCAAATGAGGACGACAAAAGGTGAGGGGTTTGTTCCAGGTTTTAACCCTGGGGTGAGGGGGTTGTTCCACGGCTGCCACCCCTAACACCGATCCCGCCTTCCGAACCATTGATATCGATTGCGCGACATCCACCGGTAAACCGCATTCCTTAAACCCGTTGGAATTAAATATCCCAAGAGAAAAAAACGGTGCATCCCACCTAAAACGCGCATGATTTCTAGTACCGCCTGGCTTTGGTCGTGCCATTTGCCATTAGAATAAAACAATACCGAATCGGGAATGCCCTCCACTATAGGTATTCCTTTGGGTAAGGGTTGCTTGTAAGATTGTAAGGATTGCGTTTGAATCTGTTTATGCCGATCATGGCGGTAAACATACGCCACCGCCCAATTGCACAAATTGCAATGTCCATCGTATAATAAAAGGCGATCTTCCGGTTCCAGTGCCGCCATGTATCTTTTATAATTTGATTTCCGGGATATCTCCCTCAATCACCAAGCGACCCGCAGTTTTGCTTCTAACTTCATCAAAACTTACGCCCGGTGCAATTTCTCGCAACTCAAAGCCTCGTTCTGTGATGTCAAAAACACCCAATTCGGTAACCACCTTTTTAACGCATTTTAAACCTGTAATAGGCAAGGTACAAGCAGGCAATAATTTGCTTTCGCCGTCTTTATTAGTATGCTGCATGGCTACAATAATATTCTTAGCAGATGCCACCAAATCCATCGCACCTCCCATACCTTTCACCATCTTTCCCGGAATTTTCCAATTGGCAATGTCGCCGCTATCGCTCACTTCCATCGCTCCCAATACCGTTAAATCAACCTTGCCCGCACGGATCATCCCGAAACTCGTTGCGCCATCAAACACTGCAGAACCTGGCAACATCGTAATGGTTTGTTTACCCGCATTGATTAAATCCGCATCCTCTTCTCCTTCAAATGGAAAAGGACCCATGCCCAATAAGCCATTTTCGCTTTGTAGAATCACTTCGATTCCTGCCGGAATGTAATTCGCGACCAAAGTAGGAATGCCGATTCCCAGGTTTACATAGTACCCGTCTTTGAG
>JAULUW010000076.1:0-20845 GCA_032111345.1 Bacteroidia bacterium | reverse complement strand
TTGCGGCAAAAAACAATATTCCCTTGTATTGGGTAAATGTGTTAGAAAATGGCCATATTGATCTCCAGCATCTCGAAGAATTATTGCAAAAATGCACCAAGCCTTTAGTGAGCTTAATGCATGCCAACAATGAAATTGGGAATATGATTGACATTGATGTTGTTGGGAATTTAGTACATAAACATAATGGTATTTTCCATTGCGACACGGTGCAAACTATGGGTCATTATCCATTTGACTTGAGTACCGATTCGGTAGATTTTATTTGTGCCGCCGCACATAAGTTTAACGGTCCTAAAGGGGTTGGATTCCTTTATATTAACAAAAAACACCGCATTTCGGCTGAAATAACAGGGGGTTCTCAAGAACGCGACATGCGGGGTGGAACTGAAAATGTTTACGGAATTGTTGGCATGACCAAAGCACTTGAAATTTGTTATGCCCATTTAGAGGAAAAGAAAGCCCACATTCAATCTCTAAAAGAAACTATGTTAAAACTGCTTCTTCAAAAAATTCCGGGAATAGAATTCAATGGCGATCCTCAAGGACAGAGTTTATATACCGTTTTGAGTGCCTCTTTCCCAGAATCTGATGCAGGTTCCATGTTGTTGTTTAATTTAGATTTAGCGGGTATTTCTGCCAGTGGAGGCAGTGCATGTTCCAGCGGTGCCGTTGGTGGAAGTCATGTTATCCAAGCCATTAAACCGCAAACTTCAAGAACAACGGTGCGATTCAGTTTTGGGAAATTCAACACCCTAAACGACGTGGAAACTACCGTTGAAAAACTTACCCAATGGTACGGCGTGAATGCCACTTCCTCCTTGTAACTTTGCACCCCAATGCCAACCTTGTATATTACTAGGAAAGCCCATTTCAATGCGGCACATCAACTTTGGAACACGAATTTATCCAAAGATGAAAACCTCAGTTTGTTTGGGAAATGCGCCAACCCTCATTTTCATGGCCATAACTTTGAACTCTTTGTTTGTGTAAAGGGCAAACCCAATCCCAAAACAGGATTGGTTATGGATTTAAAAGATCTCAAGAAAATTATTGAATTTGAAGTAATTGAGCCCCTAGATCATCAAAATTTAAATCTTGATGTTCCATGGCTTACCGGAATTATGCCTTCCATAGAAAATGTAGTAGTTGCCATTTGGAATCGTATAGCAGATAAACTACCGGAAGGTGCTGAATTGCATAAAATTACACTTTGGGAAACTCAAAATAATTTTGTGGAATATTACGGGGAAGATTAGTTCCTTGAAAACCATTCTCCTCGCAATTCGAGCCATAAAAACCGTATTAAGAGAAACTGAAACGCAAATAATAATACAAATAATAACATTTGTGGCGTTTCAGAGGAGTCGATGAGATTAACGCCCAATTGTGAAATTCGCAAACGAAAATTAATAAGCAAACTTGCTACTAACAGGGCACTTGCAACCATAGAAATCAAGCACAAAACAAATTGCACACGCGCCTCTTTAGGGAAAAAAATAGCGAGCAAACTGGTGCCCGTTAGCATTAGGAGTAAAATGAGATGTAAATAATTGGTAACCCAAAATGGTCTACTAACCCCATTATCTATGTATGCGCTGCACCAAAATTGTGAAAATTCCATATAGACAGCTTCACCCTCTCTATAGCTAATTTCATTTGCTATAGGATTTTGAATCAACAAGATAGATCCAATTACAAAAATTAAAAACAAATACAGGGTTTGTATTCTTAAAATCATAGCGCTATCGATTACTGTTTTGAAATATTCAACTGAATCCGCACGGTGGTTCGTTTAAATGGAGTACTTTCTTTTACAAAGATCAAACCTTGATGGTAGTCTTCCACAATACGTTTTGCCAATGAAAGTCCCAATCCCCATCCTCGCTTCTTCGTGGTAAACCCAGGCTTAAAAATATCCTTGGCTTGTCCGCGACTGATTCCTTTTCCCGTATCGCTTACATCTAAAAACACCTTTGTTCCTTTTACCTCAACCATACAGTGCAATTTCCCGCTGCCTTCCATAGCATCAACACTGTTCTTTACCAAGTTTTCAATAACCCATTGAAATAAGTTTATATTCATTAAAACGGGTATTGATTCCTGTGGGATATCCCAATCAAATGCCACTCCGCGCCCAATTCTCGATTCCATATATTCTAAAGACTCTTGAACCGCTTGACCAAAATCCGTAACCTTTAGAATGGGTTCTGATCCTATTTTTGAAAACCGTTCCGTTATAATTTTCAATCGATCTACGTCTTTTTTCATTTCGTCGGCAGCATTCTCTGGAATTATTTCATTCTCAATACACGCCACCCATCCCATCAAACTAGAAATTGGGGTGCCCAACTGATGGGCTGTTTCCTTTGCCAAACCTACCCATACCTGATTTTGTTCGGAACGCGTAGAATAGGAAAAAGCCGAATAACTCACCAATACGAATAAGGCTACAATACACAATACGACATAAGGATAATATTCCAATTGCTTCAGAACACTGCTCTTCCCATAGTACACTTGATACACGGTATTTTCATCTACTGGAACCCTAATGGGTGCGTTTTCCTCCGTAAATTGCTGCAACTTTCTTATTAAATCCTCTTCGCTTAGTGGATTTTTCCCATTTCCCATATTGATATACTGCAATATGCGGCCGGATTCGTTCACCAAAATTGCCGGTATGGTTTCGTTCGATTGTATAATTTTTAAATGAAAACCTAAATCTCCTTGGGCTTCTGGATCCGAAAGTATACGTTCGGCATCTGCCCAAATTTCCATCTTCTTAGTTTCTTCAATCGCAATTTTATTCACCAATCTCTGAGAAAGATACAGCGTTAAAATACTAATTAGCAGTGCTAAAAGTAACAAAATGATCTTTATAAATTTCCGTAGCTCAAAGGCATTTATGTTGCTCTTAATTTTCATTTCAATGGGCTTCGCAAATGGGCAATGAGCTTATAAAAATCTTTACTTACCTCATATTCTTTGGCGTAAACATGATTTACATCCGCCTCAAAAGTAGTGTGCGTCCAAGTTCCACTCGATAAAATAACTCCGGGTTTGATCTTGGGCAAAAAAGCAGAAGAAGCCAGTCCCTGGTAACTCACCCATGTTTTTCTTCCAAAAAGAACGGTAAATACATTGCGATATAACACACGCCAACGTTCTTGAACGCAAAAGAGCATGCCAAATGGCAAGAACGCAAGCAATCCAAGGGCAAACAACACATCAAAAATACGTTTCCTCCGTTTGTTATACAATTCGTTAAGTGCATAATGGACTTCTAGAGTAAATAACTCGCCAGGATCATTTTTACTATTGGAACCAATTATAAATTCCCCTTTATTCGGTGCTATTTTCAATTGTATATTATGATCCGAAAAAGAAGACATGGCTTCAATAATACGGGCATTTGAAACATCCTTGGAACTAAAAATCAAGGTGTTTGCTCCATAAATTTCTACCACTTCATTCAATTGACCAATATGACCTATAAATCCGGTTTCGTTTGTTTCGTTGGGATTAACCGAGCCCAGTAATTGATGTGAAACTTCACTTTGATTCAATAAATCTACGATACGTTTACTTTCTTCTGCTCCTGCAACCAAAACAAGTCGCTTGTGTTGCGGCCTTGTCATTTCCACATTTCCCAAATGCAAGCGTTCGTAAATCCAACGCAATAACAAGGTTCCGCCTATGGCCCATGCGCTTCCCAAGGCTAAAATAGCACGCGAAAATTGCAAATCTTTTGGGAAAAAAGCATAAGCGGCGAACAACGCAAAACTCCCTACCAGTGCCCCCCGAAAAACCCGATATGCACGGAACGGCTTGTCGTATCCTCCAGAAATAAACACACTCAACAATACCATGCAGGCATACATCGGAATATGTATCCAATAATATTCAATAGGATAAAAATCAGGTACGAATTTATGAAATGCCTCCCAATACCGAGCGATACCGAAGTAGCCCAAATAAATGACTAAAAAGTCAATTAAAGGCATCCAAATCGAACTTGCAGCTCTCCAAAAAACGGCCAAACTAGCCCTAAGATATATGGCAATATGTATCCAAAAAGCAAATCGACCCGCTCTTTCCGCAGAATAATGTTTCCGCGCAAATAGCACCATCGCATTGTAAAATACTTTTACATAATTTACCGATTTTTTTTTCGTGCTTTCTCCTTTGTAATGAATAATGGTAGTATCTGCAAAATATACATTTTTATATCCCGCCAAAGTTATACGATACGACAAATCTATATCCTCACCGTACATAAAAAACTGTTCGTCTAAGAGTCCAATTTCATCCAAAACAGAGGTCCTCAAAAACATGAATGCACCTGCCAATACATCTACGTCATTGGTATCCCATTCAGACAAATATTTCATGTGGTAAGCTCCAAATTCTTTTGACTTTGGGAACAAGGTTGCCAAGCCCGACATTTTATAGAATGCCGCTTTGGGAGTCGGTAATCCCCGCTTGCTTTCGGGTAAAAAACACCCTTTGCCGTCTATCATTCGCACCCCTAGGCCTCCAACATCGGTATGTGCATCCATATAGTCGATACACTTTTTCAAAGTATCCTCTTGTAAAACTGTATCGGGATTTAAGAGCAAAATATAAGGACTCGCACTTTGCAGAATGGCTTGGTTATTGGCTTTAGAAAAGCCTAAATTTTCTTTATTTAGGATGCATTTAACCCATGGAAACTTAGATTCTACCATTTCCATACTGCCGTCGACACTATTGTTATCAACTACCCATGTTTCCACGTCTAACCGTTGTGAGGCCGCTTCCACCGAATACAAAACCTGCTCTAAGAAGTGCTTTACATTATAATTTACAATAACTATGGATAATTTTGGCATCAATTTAAGGTATAATGTGTTCTTTGCAGCAAACTGCGACCTAAAGTAATTTCATCTACGTATTCCAACTCCCCTCCAACGGAAATACCCCGAGCGATATTGCTTACCAGCACATCAAATTCTTGAAGTTTTTTAGCAATATAGTACATCGTGGTATCACCCTCTACCGTTGCGCTCAACGCCAAAATTATTTCTTTAGGATGCTCTTCCTCTGCGCGTTGTAAGAGCAATTCTATGTTTAAATCACCTGGACCCACTCCATCCATAGGTGAAATCAGCCCACCTAGAACGTGATAGGTTCCTTTGAATTGGGCGGTGGCCTCGATAGCCATCAAATCGCTAAAATCTTCCACCACACATATTAAATTCTCATCTCGACGTGCATCCATACAAATTTCACAAAATTCATGGTCGCTTACCGTTCGACAACGCTTGCATAAATGCAAATCTGTTTTCAATTTCAAAATGGCCTCCGCCATGTGGGCCACTTCGATTTCAGGGCGGTTTAACAGATACATCACCAAACGCAACGCCGTTCTTTTGCCAATGCCGGGAAATGATGACAAAGACTCAACAGCCTGTTCTACAATTTGAGAGGTAAACTGCATATCATGCGAAAATAGGTATAAGCCGTATGATTTTACCCGTTTTACATAAAATCAAAGTAACTTTGTACCAACATGTACGTAGAGGTACTTCAAGCAAAAATCCACAATGTTCGCATTACGCAAACAGAACTGAACTACACCGGGAGTATAACCATTGATATGGACCTGGTCGATGCCGCAGGAATGATCCCTAACCAAAAGGTGCTCATCGTTAACAATAACAACGGGGAGCGCTTTGAAACCTACATTATTGAAGGGGAAAGAGGGAGCGGAATAATTGGACTTAACGGGGCCGCTGCCCGAAAAGGACAACTGGGTGATGCCCTTATTATCATGACTTTTGTGAGTATGGAACTCCAAGAAGCCCGCACGTTCAAACCTACCAATTTATTTCCCGACTCAAAAAATCGCCTCATTTAATGAATAAAAAAACCATTAGCCGCATCCTTATGCTCGTTTTGGCAATTGCCGTTTTCGGGTACATCGGTTACAAAACAGATTGGACGGCTACGTGGAAAGCTATTCAAGGAGCCCATTATGGACTCGTTTTTATTGGTTCCATCATAATGGCACTTGCACATTTTATGCGCGCAGCGAGATGGAGCCTATTGAGCGCCTCCGTTGGATTTCCATTGAATAAAAAAAGAGCCTTTTATTCCGTAATGGCAGGTTATCTGGTAAATGCCGCTACCTCCCGAGGCGGTGAAGTAGTGCGATGTGCTCTAACCTCCAAAAGCGAAAAAGCACCGGTAGAAACTTTAATTGGAACGGTAATTTCAGAGCGTATCATTGATCTCATCAGTATGGTTTTTATGGCCCTATTGTGCCTACTTCTGCAATTTGATATTCTCTTCCAATTCGCAATAGATTTTGTTTGGATTCCCCTAAAATCTAATGCCCCTATCCTATTTATGATCCTTGGTGGGTCTCTAATTAGCTTTTTTATTGCTCGAAAACTATTTCCGAAAAAAGAAACTTCGAAAGACGGTATCGTGCACAAACTACTGGCTGGACTTAACAGCGTTTTTAAAGTAAAAGATAAAAAGACTTTCATTGGCCTTTCTTTAGGAATTTGGTTTGCGTATTGGATGAGTATGTACCTTCAATTAGAAGCCTTAGAAATTACCCAACATCTAACCATGGGCAATGCGCTAGCGGTGCTCCTTTTCTCTTCATTGGGAATTATTATCCCCGTTCCAGGCGGTGCTGGTGTTTGGTATTCTATAGCCTATGGGCTTACCCTCGTTTTCGGATTTTCCACAGGTGACGCCGCTACCTTTGGTATTTTCACTGTAGCTTTTAGCAATATTTTTCATATCCTTTTAGGAGGAATTTGCTACGGATTGTTATTTTATGAGGTACAAAAAAATGAATCGGCAGACATCGCATAAAATTTGGCCTCTTAACGAGCTCGCGCAACGCTGCGCTGAAATTAAAACCCAAGGAAAAAACATCGTTTTTACCAATGGCGTTTTTGACATACTTCACGCAGGTCATATCCATTATTTAGAACAAACCGCCAGTATGGCTGATTTCTTCATCGTTGCTTTGAATAGCGACGAATCTGTGCAGCGACTGGACAAATCCCCCGCCCGCCCCTTGCAATCTCAAGATTCGCGAGCGGCCGTAATGAGTGCATTGTCTTGTGTGGATGCTGTCGTTATTTTCAATGACGATACCCCCAAAGAAATTATTGAAATCATTACGCCTAAGGTCCTGGTCAAAGGTGGTGATTATCAAATCGATCAAATTGTTGGTGCCGAATGGGTAAAACAACACGGTGGCGAGGTTACCACAGTTGCCTTTTTACCGGGTTATTCCACCACACGCATCGAAAAGAAAATTATTGAAACCTTCAAAAACCAATAATTAATGTCACAATTTCTGTATATCGCCCTCTGGCTTGTGGGGATTATATGGACAATATTTTATTTGAGGAATTGGAACCGGGTGGTTTATTTCTTCAATACCCAAGCCAATGGTTCCTATAAAATCCCCCCGGAATCTCTGGAAATTATTTGCACTTTTCGCAATGAAGAAGCCGAATTACCCCGCTTTTTGAACAATTGCCAAGAAATTTTACAACAAATCCCGTTGCAAATTACGTTAATCAACGATCATAGTGATGATAGCAGCCACGTCATCATCCTGGATCATCCGGTAATTCAGCATCCCAACTTTCAAATACACCAAGCACCCGCCTATACTCAAGGTAAAAAAGCCTGTATTGCATGGGCTATGAGTTTGGGAAAATCGCAACATGTTTTAACCACCGATGCAGATTGTGAATTAAATGCAAATTCCTTAGAAACGCTCTATCACTTTCATCAAAAAGGAAACGCTCATTTGAGCTTAGGATTAATGCGATTCATTGGAAATAAAACGGCTTTAAGTCAATATCAAATTATTGAAAACAGTGCTCTAGTGGCACTCAGTACCTATCACGCAAACAAGCAAACACCCACTATGGGAAATGCGGCAAATATGATTTTGAAACGTGATTCCTTTCTGCAAATTGAACCCTACAAGGAGCATCTACAGGTAGCAGGTGGCGATGATATTTTCCTGATTCAAGCCTTTCAGAAGGCTGGATTCACCGTTCAATATTCGAATGATATCCAAACAGCCTTGCGAACCCGTGCCTTAGACACTTGGAAGGAATTATGGCATCAACGCATCCGATGGGCTAAAAAATCGCAATTCCAACGCTTTGGAGAAACGCAAAAATCGCAAATAATTTTTGTCCTCTATCTGCTCTATTTATGGGGGATTACCCTTGTTATGGGGTTTACATTTTTGTATGTTTTGCCCCTATCCTGTTGGTTGCTTAAAATTGGAGGCGAAACCCAATTTTTGGGTTCCCTATTTCAAAAAATCCCCGAGGAGTCCAAACCTAAATTTCGAGATATTGTTTTGGCGAGTTTTATACAATCTTTTTTCATTCCTCTTGTTGCTTTGGCTCAGTTTTTTATTCCCGTTCGTTGGAAAGGGCGTAAAATCTAAGCCTTTTTACAAGAAAAACCCCGCATCTGTTTTATTCCGGCTCTTTATTTACGCTTCTTGCTTCATTATTTTCAACTCCAATCACCTCAATGCCCAGTGTACTTTTTCGGATTCCCTAAATCAAAAAATCCCCGCTTTTCTTGAGGGAAACACCCCCTTGTTTAAAATCACTCAAAATGGAATTCAAAGTAATTCTACTGAAATAAATGCACATTCCTTTGTACTTTGGATTCCTTGTTCAACCCACAACAGCGATACGCAAATTTGGGAATTCAACATCGAATTAGGAATCAATACCTCTTCCTTAAATAAACTTCATTTTGGTTATCTGCACTCTGACAGTTCAGAATCGTATTTCCAAATTGGGAATACCAAAGACCAATTATATTTCAAACAAAAACACTCCGATACGTTTTTAGGGATTGAAAAAGCCTTTGATAAAGCAGAGATATCCTATAAAATTCAACTCATAAAATGCGACAGTCTGCTATTCATTAGAATGTTTCCCAGAGCACCCGACACCCCTTATATTTATCAATTAAAACTCCAGAACACCGCTATTAAAAGTATGTTTTGGCGCATTTTTCAAAGCGGAAAAACGGCCATTGGCAAGCATCTTATTTCGCAACTTTTCATAGGAACACCAATACAAAAAAGGGAGACTTTTATCCTACAAAATGCAAAAATATTGCACGCAAAACAGTTACAGTTTTCCTTTAACAAACCCCTTTTGGGACTCAACGATGTGCAAATTCTCATCAATAACAAAAGACCCGAACGTATTGAATTCGACGCCAACTATCAAGTTATAAATGTATTCATTAATCAAGAAAAGCGAGATACATTCCTCGTGCAGTTTCGTAAAATTCAGTCGCATTATTTCTCGAGTTTAGACACCCAATTTCAGATGATCGGTAGTTTCCCAAAGTTCCCAAAATATGGAGACTTGAGATTCTCTGAAATATTATTTGATGCAATTCCAAGTTATGGCTCACTACCTGAAGTCGAATATATCGAACTCGAAAATCTCTCTAACAATTGGATAGCATTACAAAATTCTGTAATCCAAATCAACGCTAAGAACTATACCTTACCCGCCTATCAATGGGACACAGGAAAGACCCATTTAATTATAAGTCCCAATTGCAACGCGTATGCCCCCTTGCCTTGTTTGGAACTCCCCTTTAATTTATTGAACACGGCAAACACCTTAGTTTTGCGGGATGTTCATGGGGAATTATTAGATTCTATAGACGTTCTTTCGATCCAACATCACGCACTGTTTCAAGATGGGGGCGTTTCTTTAGAAGCACCCCAAGAATCTGCACCCTTAGGAAATTCGTATTCTTGGTATAGCAACTCCGAACAAGGAGGATCTCCAGGTACTTATGGAACTACCTTATACCAAGCAATTCCCCAAAAACCTAAATCAATACTGCAACTCATCTATCAAAGTCCGTTTCTTTATTTGGAATTCCTAGAACCCCTGAAGCCAGCACAATGGATCTACATTTATTCAACAGAAAAAATCGATTCGGTATTTTATACCTCCGGTTATAGGCTATTCCATAAATTTAAGCTCAGTAATGACACCCTTACCATTAAATTTATGGATAGATTTCAGTTACAACAAACAGCCTGTTTACCCGTAATCTACGCAGGTAAAAGCACGATTGAAATCACGGAAATTTACTTTGAGGGAAGCCAAAACTCCGACTTTATTGAAATCGTGAACACCGGAAATTATGCGCTTTCCTATTCAGATCTTGATCTTTTAATCTACGATACCGACAACCGCTTAAAACAAATTGTACCCTTAATCAATCCTCAAAAAAATTGGTTAATTCCCAATGAATATGTCGTAATTACCGAAAATAAATTTCCCATAATTCGAAATTTCGATTCTATTTGTTTGCATCAAATACTTGAAATAAAAACCTTTCCCAATTTAAGCATCCAAGGCGGGGCGGTAGAAATGGTGCATCATTTGTATGGTCGCATAGACAAGGCGCCTTTTAACAGAAGCATGCACAGTCAAGCACTGCGCACGGAGGTATCCCTCGAGAAAAAATCAGTAGGTTTGCCCTCCGCCTACACACAAAATTGGATGTCCTGCCTTACGTTAGCATACCCTTACAGTCCAACACAAGGTCGAAACTTAACATCAATGGATCCAAAAGTACCCTTTGCCGTATTAAAACGCAGAAGGTGGTTTCTTTTTGAATCAGAGCCTATGTTCCCGATTCAATTTAACTTCCCAAGTGAAGGGTACTTATTGTATATAAGTCTTTTTGATGCTTGGGGAAATCCGATTGCATTGATATTAAATGGCTTACCGATGCCCAAGTCCGCCGTTTACCCCTTATTGTTAGAAGATTTACCCCGAATATACCAATCCGGTAATTATGTACTTAAATTTGAAGCCTTACACATACAAGAACAACAGAGAATTCGACAAATTGAGCGCATTAGCATCTACTATGATCCGTAACAACCCATTTTCAAGTTTACAACAAGATCTAGCCCCTATTTATTCCCAAGACGAAATTCAGGGCATTTTACAACATTTAAAAGATTATACGGGCAATTTAACCCTTCCGGAAATCAGTGAACGCTTACAAAATTTTGAGCCCATTCAATATATAACGGAGCGTGCTTTTTTTCATCGTTATACCTTTCGAGTTAACAATTCCACACTTATTCCCAGGCCCGAAACAGAGGAGCTATGTGAGCGCATTTTATCGGAACACCCCAATACGCCCCTGCATATCATTGACTTTGGCACGGGCTCAGGTTGTATTCCCATTACCTTATTAAATGAACGCAGTACATGGACGGGCGCAGGCATTGATATTTCAGAACAGGCCTTAGAAATTGCTCATATTAACTGCGAAAGTTTCAAGCTTAATTCACGATTGAAATTCCAAAAAGGCGATATTCTAAAGTTAGATATCCTTCCAAAAGCAGATATTTGGATTTCAAACCCACCCTATATTTCAAATTTAGAAAAATCAAGTCTTTCCAAACAAGTACAAGAACACGAACCGCATACGGCACTTTTTGCAGGTGAAGACGCATTGGTTTTTTACAAAAAAATGGCGGAACTTTTTTCTGAACAATGCCATCATGGAGAATTTTGGTTCGAAATAAATCAGTACTTATGGAAGGAAACTTTGGATTTATTTAAAGGAACCAATTTGCATGCAAAAAAAATCGAGGACTTCTCAGGAAATCCTCGATTTATAAAAGTTGAAAAGCTTTAATTTATTACCCCAAGGTAATTAAGGTTCCTTTTTTCTTCAGGTCCCCTTTGTTGTACATAAGCGTAAGAGTGGTATATACCCCTTGTGAAAAACGTTTTTTGTCGCTTTCACCGCTGCTTGGGAATAAACCATCAATAATTTCACGTGAATTTAAGGGTTTGTTTTGCTCTTTAACGAAGCTTAAAATGATATCGCGTTTGGTTAATTCACCTGCTTTTTTGCGACCTCCACCTTTGCGACCCGTTGAGCCAACTGGTCTTCCTCTCTTGGCAGTAGAAGTTCCAGCAGGTCTTCCTACCTTGCCACGACGAATGCCTCCTGTTGTTAATTTCAAGCGGTAGTCTTTAGCTCTGTTCTTCCAAAGATTGATTGAAATCTCTAACTTGCCCTTCTGCTTCTCCATTTCTCTAGAGTGCCTAACTTCTAGTCTCTCTAATTCTTTAGCGGCCAAATCTTGGGCTTTATGGATATGGTTAAGCATTCCATTTAGTTCACGTTCTAATTCACTAAAAATAGATTTCGAATTCCCTGCACCTTTGAGCGTTGCGCGTTTGGTTTTGTTTTTTGAACCGGGTTTTCTACCTCTCTTCTTCGGTTGTGTGTTCTGCTCCATTTTAAATAAGTTGTTTTAAGTTATTTGTTAAGATCTCAACACAAAAAAAGTTATTTAATTTTAACTACCCAAATTTTATTTAAAATTCATTTATCTTTCCGATTAAATTAACGATTTTTTGGAGCAAAAGATTTATTCTGCCATTTTTTTAAGATCCAATTTTTACAAGAAGCCCAAAATATACGCGTAATTTGCGGCATGAATTTTCAGCAATACACCGACCCAAAGCACCTGTCTCTACTAGATGAAACAGCTTTACCTGGGTTTTGTGAAGACCTTCGAAAATTTATAATTGATACCATTTTACACCAAGGCGGTCATTTTGCCGCCAATTTGGGGGTCGTTGAACTCTGTGTTGCGCTTATGAGAGTCTTTCCCGTAACCCAACACCCCTATATTTGGGATGTTGGGCACCAAAGTTATCCCTTTAAAATACTAACCGGTCGCAAACACGAACTTAAAAATATTCGAAGCCTCAATGGTATTTCCGGATTTCCCAAAATAACTGAAAATCCTTTTGACGCTTTTGGAACTGGACATTCTAGCACCGCTTTATCTGCCGCAATGGGAATGGCTTGGGCCCAAAAAGATCTGGCACCTTCCGATCAACATACGGTAATTTCCGTTATTGGCGATGGTGCACTTACTGGAGGCATGTCCTTTGAGGCTTTGAATAACCTGAAAAACAGCCAACTAGATGTATTGTTGGTATTCAATGATAATGGCATGGGAATCGACCCCAATGCTGGGGCAATTCATCAAGCCGATTTAAAATCCCTAAAATCTTGGTTCGAATTTTTCGGTTTGCAATATACCGGTCCCATAGATGGCCACGATATCAAGGCCTTGTTACGTGCATTAATGGCTACAAAGGTTATTAAAGGGCCTAAAATCATCCATGTTAAAACCCTCAAAGGGAAAGGCTATGAACCCGCTGAAAGAGAACAAACAAAATGGCACAGTGCACCCAAATACATAAAAGTACAACCTCAAAGTTCACCTAAACGTGCATGGCATGAAGCATTTGGCGATATCGTTTTCAATATGGCTACCGAATATCCACAAATCATGGGTATTACGCCGGCGATGCCAAGTTCTAGCGGATTAACCCGCTCGATGCACGCATTTCCCGATAGATTTCTAGACGTGACTATTGCAGAGCAACATGCCCTAACATTTGCAGCAGGTATAGCCAAAATGGGCAAAAAACCAATAGTGGCTATATACAGTACCTTTCTGCAACGGGCTTACGATCAATTTATACACGATATCGCCTTGCAAAATCTACCCGTAATTATTGCTATTGATCGGGCCGGACTTGTGGGTGAAGACGGCCCCACACACCACGGAGCCTTTGACCTAGCCTTCCTTTTGCCTATTCCCAATATCCAAATTTGGTCGCCGGGCAACGAATTGGAATTGCAATTTGCCCTAGAAACGGCCTACCATTCCTCTGAACCCGTTTGCATCCGCTACCCTAAAGGCGCCCTTCCCCAAATACATACCCAACCCGACCAATTATTTACTTGGAAAATCAATTTCCCAAACCACAAAATTCTATGCATAACAACAGGCAAAAGCACCGAACTACTGGGGGAAATAGAAGAACGGCTTGAACCCCTAGGCATTAATTGGCTTCATCTAAATCGCATAAAACCACTTCCAGAGATTGCTTTCGCTGAAAATTACAGCCATATTATCACCATTGAAGATGGTGTTATAACCGGAGGTATGGGTAATTACCTGCGTCAAGAATTGCAACATTTGGCCCTCTCTACTTGGAAACATTTGGGTATTCAAAATGTATTCATTCCCCATGGTAACAATACCCAACTATATGAAATTGCTGGATATGGGCCTGATTCAATACTGCGCGAATTAAGACAAATTTCCATAGAAATTACACACTAAGATTTCCGCTATTCTCGACTTTTATGCAGGTGTTTTAGCACGCTTTTATCATGCAACAGACGATGCATTTTCGAGTATTTGAATCCAATTTCGGAGCAATTGCTTTCCTTCCGGGGTTAATACACTTTCAGGGTGGAATTGAATTCCCCAAAAAGGAAGATTTCGATGCCTAAAGGCCATTATTTGATCCCACTCGTCTCGCATAAATATTTGGATTTCCGCAGGAGATTGCTGTGAATCGGTAATGATAAGGGAATGATACCGACCTACAGACATCGGGTTCGACAACCCTTTGAACACATCGATATCAGAATGACACAAAACAGAAGCTTTACCGTGCATTGGGAATTGCGCGCGCTGCAACTTCATCCCTAACAACTCGCCTAAAGCTTGATGCCCTAAACAAACTCCCAAAATAGGCAAGTTTTGATGCATACAGGCCTGCATAAACGCCAATAAATTCCCCGATTCTTGAGGCGTTTTCGGACCGGGCCCCACCACCAAAGCGTCGGCCTTAAATTCTACATTCCGCAGATCCGAGATCGTTTCTTGATTAATTACAAAAACTTCTGCTCCAATTTCTTGCAGATAATGCACCAAATTAAAGGTGAAACTGTCGTAATTGTCTAAAAATAGAATTTTCAAACGCTGAATTTTTTACTAATACCTGCTTGGAATTCCTTTAAATAATTCGGTTCAAAATAGGCCACTGAAACATATTTTTCTTCTTTCCAGAATTTTACGGCTAGGGGAACCAATTGCGAAGCAAACGGCCCTTCAATGCACTTCACGCCTTTTATATCCAAAATACGTTGGGTTTTATCATTCGCGTTTCCAATTAACAGATCTTCATCTGCATGTATCTGCCATGTTTCTGGGGTAATGATAACCGCTTCTGTAGGAGTTACAGCACCTTTGTAATCCCTTATTACCGCGTACACCTCATCTCTGCGTGCATCTAATAAGGCGTAATAGTGCTTTTTTTCTGGAAATTGCAAAGAAGCCCATAAAGTCATTGCTTCCAAACCATTAATTGCAATAAGCGGAATGTTAAACCCAAAACACAATCCTTTAATCAAACTTGTACCAATACGCAAACCGGTATAACTACCTGGACCTTCATTTATTGCTGCTGCCGACAAAACTGAATCTTCCTTCTTCATAAAATTAAGACATTGATCGATTAAAACCGGCAAGGTCTCCGCATGCGATCGCACTTTATCCGATTGAACCATGAATACAATATCTCCCTGCATATTTACCAAACATACAGAGGGAAAATCGGCCGACGATTCAACAATTAAAAGCATTACTACAAAGGTACAGGAGTTTCCCTTATGTTATTATCTTAGTTGCACAAACGGTAAGCTCCGGTTTGAAAAGGTTTATTGATTACCTTTGTAGTGAAGAAAAGATTATGAAAGACGTATTTATTGTAGGCGCAAAACGCACCCCATTAGGAAGTTTTAACGGAGCATTATCTACCGTACCCGCAACACAATTAGGCGCAGTGGCCATAAAGGCAGCCCTAGAACAAGCTGGAATAAGCCCGGATCTCGTACAAGAAGTATTGATGGGAAATGTATTGCAAGCCGGTGTAGGCCAAGCGCCTGCGCGTCAAGCTTCGAAGTTCGCTGGAATTCCCGATTCAGTTCCTGCTACTACTATTAATAAAGTATGTGCAAGTGGAATGAAAGCTATTGCACTAGGGATGCAAAGTATTCAACTTGGTTATGCAGACGTTGTTGTTGCAGGTGGAATGGAAAATATGAGCCTCACGCCTCATTACCTTCCAAATAGCCGCAGCGGGTATCGTTACGGAAACTTCCAAGCCATTGACGGTATCGTTCACGACGGATTAACCGACGTATATTCCAATGGATTAATGGGCATTTGTGCAGAAACATGTGCCTCTGAATATAACTTCAGCCGAAAAGAACAAGACGATTTTGCAATTGAAAGCTATCAAAGATCCGCAAAATCATGGGCTGAGGGAAAATTCAATAACGAAATTGCACCCGTTACCATCAGCACACGTAAAGGCGATGTTATAGTTGCTGAAGACGAAGAATATAAAAACGTAAAATTTGATAAAATCCCTGAATTAAGACCTGTTTTCAAAAAAGACGGATCTGTTACCGCCGCGAACGCTTCAACCATTAACGATGGAGCAGCTGCATTGGTTTTAGTAAGTGGTGAAAAATTAAAAGAATTAGGCCTTACGCCTTTAGCCAAAATTACAGGTGTTGCCGATGCCGAACAAGCTCCCGAATGGTTTACAACATCTCCTTCTTTGGCCTTACCACTTGCCGCAAAACGCGCTGGTATTACTATTGAAAACCTCGATGCAGTAGAACTTAATGAAGCATTTGCTGTGGTTGGTCTGGCCAATATTAAAATAATGAACCTGGATTCAAATAAAGTCAACGTAAATGGCGGTGCGGTTTCTTTAGGTCACCCACTTGGAGCATCTGGAGCGCGCATTATCGTTACCTTAATCAATGTTCTGAAACAACAGAATGGGAAATTTGGAGGTGCAGGTATTTGCAACGGTGGTGGTGGCGCCTCTGCTATGATTATAGAAAATTGCTAAAATATACCCACATTCTTGTGCGTTTTATACGTGTGACTTTAAACCAACGAGATAAAAAATCCATGCAATTCGCATACAGATTGGTATGTATTACCTGCCAATCTGTATGCAATTACTTGGGATCAAATACAATTCGATTTCTGTTCTTGCTTCTTAGCTCCTTTTTTTCGCAAGCTCTTTGTGCTCAACAAGAATTTACACCTGAGGAAGCAGAAGAACTCATTCTGCAGTACAACGACATCCCTTTAAGACAAGACACCACGGATGAGGCCAAAATACAAACCGCCCTTTTCATCCAACAAACCCTTCTAGATATTCTAAAATCTCCAGATTCTTGGAAATATCCCTTTGACGGCCTTCGACTATCAACCATTCCAATTGCGTCACATCCAAAATCAGATGTTCGGATTTTTACTTTTAATGTGATTTTGAATAATGGTGTTTTCCACCAATATGGGGTAATTCAAAGAAAAAAACGGAATGAAATACTCACCTACCCTTTAATCGATACCGCGCAAAATTTACCTGCTAATTTCATGGAGTCGGGCATTCCACCTGAACAATGGATTGGTTGCATTTACTATCAATTGCAGCCCTTTAAACATGGAAAAACGCAGACTTATATGCTTTTTGGTTTCGATGGTCACAATAAAAACTCCAATCGCTCCATTTTGGATGTTTTGTATTTTGAGTTTGACGAGCCCCTATTCGGCTATGAATTGTTTCGAAGTAGCGACGAAGACCCCACTCCAGAAGCGCGTGAAGTGTTTGAATATCATAAATCCGTTAAACTTACACTGCGGTACCAAGAAGAAGGCAAACATATCGTGATGGAAGATCTGGTACCTTCAGGCCCTCAATTTAAAGGGAATCCCTTTTATTACATCCCTTCAGGCGATTATCATGCCTATTTCCAACAAGGAAAAACTTGGGTTAAAAAAGTCTTAACCGATGATTTGCCTTTTGCCCCTAAGGTGGAAATTGATGTCGACGAAATCAAGAAAGACTTGCCTCGATAATTATCGGATTCGGCAAGAAACCATCAAAATTTTTACTTTAAATTACCGGCAATAACCGACATTTTCAAAGTGGATTCCTCCCATTCTCGGGCAGGATCGCTGCCCAAATTGATTCCGCAACCCGCTAATAATCGAATGCGATCTTTTGCAATTTCCGCACATCGCAAATTTACATTTGTAAAAAGTGCATCTCCCCTTTGAACCCCTATAAATCCAGCATATAGATCCCGCTCAAATCCCTCATATTGAGATATGAATTGTAAAGCCACATTGCTTGGACTGCCACAAACAGCGGGAGTGGGCGATATTTTCCGAATCAAATCGGGAATTTCGTTACGTTCAAACGGCTTTTTATAAATACTCAATAAATGCCGCAGTGAACCCTGTCGCAATTCATTGATTTGCACCTTTTCGGTTTCTTTCCAATCCAAACATGATTTAATAAAATCGGACGTAACCGCTTGTTCTGAACTTTCTTTTTCAGACCACTTTTCCTCTTCATTAAATAAAGTTCCCGCTAAACTCATTACCGATACCTCGCCATTTTCGTAATTCACGAGTGTTTCGGGGGAAGCTCCCATCCAAGTCCCCCACATCGGCGTGGAATATACATATACGAACGCCTGTGGATATTGCATACACAAGGATTCAAACAGCGTTCGAAGTTCGGAAAAGCTTATGTTTCGTTGTTTGGTAACCTGTCTGGCTAATACCACTTTTTGCAATTCAAAGGAACGCATTGTTGTTTGTGCATCTTGAATGGCTGTTTGAAAATCTTCAAAGGTGGTATCCTGATTGTGCTGTTCTCGAGAATGAAATTCAGAAAAATTCCCAAAAGCCTCAGCCAATGAAAAACTTCCCAGATAATCATTTAATACCCAAAATGTATCGCTAGAATTCCAGGCACTGCAAATAAATCGTAAATTTTCGGGCCAATCATTTAGGTTTTCAATGGGCTGCGCCACCAAATCTTTGGGACCTCGAAAAACCTCAATCTGATCTATATCAGCTCCAGGTAACCGAACACAGGCAAAAGAAGCACCCTGCATCTACTTAGGTCTTGGAATTACAGCCATGGTAATCGTGCCCCTGCATACAGCCTTACCTGCCTCATTGCGAATATCAACATCCCAAACCTGACTTTTTTTTCCAATATGTAAGGCTTTGGCTTCTGCAATTACCCGTTCGCCTAATAATGCCGGACGGAAATGATGGGCGTTTACCTGTTGTCCTACGGCAACCCATAGTTGATGGTCAATGACTAAATTGGCAGCCATAGATCCTAAAATTTCAATTATGGCTAAAGAGGTACCTCCATTTAAGTGACCCAAAGGTTGGCAATTCTGGGTACTCACCTGCAATTCGGCAAACAATGCATCCTGGGTGATTCGGGTAAAGGAAAGACCTATCGCTGTATTTAAGGTGTTTTCGCAGCGTGCGTTTAGCGCATCAACGTGTATATTTGCAGTATTAAAAAGGGTTTCCATGAATTACGCGAAGTTCATACATCATGTCTAGAAAAACAATTTATCTTACACGCCACGGACAAACGGATTTCAATCAAAGAATGATCGTTCAAGGTTCCGGTATCGATAGTGATTTAAACGATACAGGTCGAGAGCAAGCTCAAAAATTCTTCACGCACTTCCAACATATTCCATTTGATGCATTTTTCGTATCGGAATTGAAACGAACCCATCAAACAATTGCCCCATTTATAGAAAAAAAAGGGTCACCCATTATCCTTCCCGAATTAAATGAAATAAGTTGGGGCGTATTAGAAGGGAAGGAACCCAGTCCAGAACGCTACCAGCATTTTCTAGACATATCCGAACAATGGAAACAAGGACATTACCATGTTGCCATTGAGGGTGGAGAAACCCCTCAGGCCATGTTTAACAGACAAAAACGCGGTCTAGAAATCCTTATGCAACATCCTTTTGATACTGCCTTGGTATGCATGCATGGCAGGGCGATGCGCAGTTTCTTATGTTTGCTCACCCAAACACCTTTATGCAATATGGATCAATTTCCACATGAAAATACCGGATTGTATATTTTGGAACACGAAAGCGAAATGCATTTTAAAATTACAACGTACAATTATACCGAACATCTTAAATAAATCAGAACTATGAGTAATAGCATAAATATCACCATTATTGACCGTTTTGGGAATTCCCAAGTTTATGAAGCGCCTACGGATATGAATATGAATTTAATGGAATTTTGCCGCGCTGTAGAATTACCCGTTAAAGGCGAATGCGGCGGGATGGCCATGTGTGCTACGTGTCATGTATATATTGAAAGCGCGCATAAATTACCACCACAAAACGATGCCGAACTCGATATGTTAGACCAGGCATTCTTTGTTGAAGAAAACTCCAGATTGGGGTGTCAAATCCATTTGAATGAACAACTTGAAGGTTTGGTTTTGCGCTTAGCCCCTGAAAGTGAATAATTTTCAAAAAGTATTGATTTTATTCTTTTACAAACGTATCTTTGCAATCCCTTTAAAAGAAAATGGCAAATCATAAATCAGCAATAAAGAGAATCCGCGCTAACAACGCAAAGCGTGAATTGAACCGTTACCAGCATAAAACTGCTCGTACCATTATCAAAAACGTGCGTAATTCAAAGAGTAAAGCAGAAGCAGAACCAATGTTGCAACTGGCTTTTACTGCTGTAGATAAACTAGCTAAGAAAAATATTATCCATAAGAACAAAGCAGGAAATTTAAAATCGAGCTTACAAAAGCACGTTAATTCCTTATCTTAATCGAATTATACATCAAGAAAAAGGCCTTCAATCGAAGGCCTTTTTTTATGGGAACAATCGCTGTATAGCGTGTTTCCCTATTCCGTGTAATTCATTTACTCTTTCCTTACCCATATTTCTCACTACGTCTAGGTTAAATGCATTCACAGCAGCCAATGCCCGAAGTGCAGGCTTTGATAATCT
>JAULUW010000075.1:0-5020 GCA_032111345.1 Bacteroidia bacterium | reverse complement strand
CTTGGTAATGGGTTCAGCGGCAATCTTCGGAATGTTTGCAGGTATCTACCATTGGTTCCCAAAAATGTACGGACGTATGATGAACAATACTTTGGGTTATTTCCACTTCTGGATTACCTTCATCACGGCATATTTGGTATTCTTCCCGATGCATTTCATGGGATTGGCGGGTGTTCCACGTCGTTATTACCAATTTACCTTGGTTGAAGATTTCAACGTATGGATGGATGTAAATAAATTGATCACCGTTTCTGCCCTTATTGGAGGTGCTGCGCAGATTTTATTCCTTTATAATTTCTTCTACAGCATATTTAAAGGTAAGAAATCCACTGCGAATCCATGGCAAGCAAACAGCTTGGAGTGGAGCACACCAGTTGAGCGTATTCACGGTAACTGGCCTGGTGAAATTCCAACCGTATACCGCGGTCCTTACGAATACTCACGTCCGGATCGTGAGGAAGATTTCTTCCCACAATATGTGCCAGATGATTCTGCACCTGAGGTATTGCATACCGAAGAACACAAAGTAGCTCCTGAAGAGAAATCTCCAGAAGAGGTAGAAAGCAGTGTTTTCTTTGCAGCTATCAAGCGTGTTTTCGGATTGAGCTAAAATGACAAATAGCACCGTGTTAAACGGTATTCAAAAAATATACAGACGGATTGGTATTTATACCAGTTCGTCTGTTTTTTTATTATTCCTTTTGGGAAGTTTGGTTCGCGCCACGGGTAGTGGGATGGGCTGTCCAGATTGGCCGAAATGTTTTGGTCAATTAGCGCCTCCTATGCATGCGGAGGACCTGCCCGAAAATTACGAAGAAATCTTCCTAAAAAAACGTGTTGCTAAACTTACGCGTTTCACTGCAACGTTAGATAAATTGGGTATGGGTGAGCGCGCAGAGGCCATCCGGAAGGATCCTAAAATGTACGAACCGGAGGTATTTCATCCTGTAAAAGCATGGATTGAATACATAAATCGCTTGTTTGGAGTCTTGAGTGGCTTGTTTGCCGTGGCAATGGGTTTCATGATTTTTCGGTGGCCTAAGCACTTTAAGAAGGAGCGTTGGTGGTATTTATTAGGTTTTGTGTTTTTAATCTTAAATGCCTGGTTAGGCAGTTTGGTGGTAACTACAAATTTGCTCCCTGGAATTGTTTCGCTGCATTTTTTCTTGGCCTTTGTATGTTTGTTCGCATTTATCAAAGCCACGCAGGTTACTGCACCTATTTTAGCGGAATTTAAAAGCGTTAAAAGCGATTTTACATGGCTTTGGATTGCGGTATTGATTATTGTGGTGTTGGGCACATGGTCGCGTGAACAAGTGGATTACCTCAAGCAATTTGGATCTATTTCAATGCAGGATGGCGATCGGGGTTCCATTTTGAATGTGGTGGCAATGGATGTTTGGTTTGCCTTACACCGTTATGTGCCTCTTATTTTGATGGGATTTATAGGATTTAGATGGTGGCAACATAAAGCGTTGATTCAACTTATGAAACCGTATCGAAATTTGTTTGTTTTGGTTTTGATTCAGATTTTATTGGGTGTTATACATATTCGGTTTGTTGTGCCCGAATGGGCACAAGTGATGCATGTTTTGGCAGGTAGTGCCTTATTGAGTTATACGTTCCTTTTATTTTTATCGGCTAAAAAAATGTCATGAAATCTACGTTTAAGAGTTATTTAGAATTGATCAAGTTTCGCCTAACGAGTACCGTAGTGGCTACCTCTTCTTTTGGTTTTTTAATAGCCTTAAAATCGGTAAAGGGTACGCATTGGTTGGATGATTTTAATTGGTTGCTGTTTCTAGGAGTATTGGTAGGTGGGATGTTTATCGTATTTGCCGCTAATGGAATGAATCAGATCATTGAAAAGGAGAACGATTCAAAAATGGGGCGCACATTAAATCGTCCTATTGTGGAGGGGCGTATTTCTATACGTGATGCGCGTATTTTTTGTTGGGTAACCGGTTTTCTTGGTATTTTTACGCTGATTGCGGTTGGAGCTTCCTTTCTTGCGGTTCTATTAGGTGCTATGTCCCTAGTAATTTATGTATTCATTTACACTCCTATGAAACAAGTAAGTCCGATGTCGGTTATGGTGGGTGCAATACCCGGTGCGTTGCCTCCATGGATTGGGTATGCGGCATTGGTGCCGAGGGTAGATGAGTTGGGTTTGATCTTGTTTTTGGTGCAATTTTTTTGGCAGTTTCCGCATTTTTGGGCAATTGCTTGGATCTTACATGAAGATTATCAGAAGGCAGGATATTGGTTATTGCCGACCCGTGCCGGTAGAGACAAAAAAAGTGCTTATCAAGTATTGATTTATACGGTGATTCTTATTTTGGTGAGTATGATGCCCTTGCTTTATGGAATTGCAAGTATTAAGGCAATTTCAGTGATTTTGCCGATGGGCTTGTTCTTTTTGTATAAGGCTTATCGTTTATTTTTAACTTTAGAAGTTTCTGAGGCCAAGAAGTTGCTTTATGCATCGTTTTTATATACACCTGTTGTATTTTTGTGTTACATTCTTTTTTAACGTTTTATGCCTAAATCAAAAGTAAAAGATCGGATTCCAGCGGTGCCACCGGCCCGACTTAATATGTGGCTGTTTATGGTGGCCAGTTCGATGTTGTTTGCGGCGATGGTGAGTGCCTTTATTGTACACCGTCCGGATGCAGAAAGTCGCGGGGCATGGACTGCCTTCGATTTGCCTATTTCCTTTTTATATTCTACGATTATCGTCATTTTAAGTTCAATAACGGTGTATATGGCACAAAAGAGTGCAAAAACTGACGAGTTGGCGGCGAATAAAAATTTTCTGCTATTAACCACAGCATTGGGAATGGCTTTTTGTATTTCACAATACTTCGGTTGGAAGCAAATGGTTCGCTTGGATTTAACTTTTGTAAATGCCCGACCGGAAGATATTAGTGCTTCGTATGTTTGGGTAATTACGGTATTGCATTTCATTCATATTATAGGCGGAATCGGCCTTTTAATTGCCACATGGATTCAAGCAATTCGACTAAATGTGCATAAAAAGAGCATGGGATTAATGACTTTAACGCATACCTATTGGCATTTTGTTGGAGTTTTGTGGATTTTCTTGTATTTATTCCTTTATTTCGCAGAGTAGTAATTATACCCCTAATGGCAAATCAACAAGCAGCAGCATTCGAGAAGCAACCTATGTGGTCTGGAGGTCGTTCTCCTTTCAACGTGAGTTATGGTAAATTGATGATGTGGATCTTCCTTTTATCGGATGCATTCACCTTCTCTTCATTATTGGTTCAATACGGCGCACAGCGCTTTAGTAATGCAGAATCTGCAATCACTACAAAATGGCCAGATCCCGCTTCTATTTTTAATCACTTTCCATTCATGCATGGGTTTCATTTGCCCTTGTTGTTTGTGAGTGTAATGACGTTTATTTTGATTGCGAGTTCTGTAACCATGGTACTAGCGGTTGAAGCAGGGCATCGTAAATCTAAAAAAGAAGTACAAAAATATATGCTTTACACCATCGTGGGTGGAGCTGCGTTCTTAGGCTGTCAAGCATGGGAATGGGCTACATTTATTCACGAAGGCGCTCGGTTGGATTCTAATATGTTTGGTATCACCGAACAAGGATACAAGCATTTGGCGAGTGTGAGTTTTGGCGATCATTTCGAATGGGAGCCAGGCGATCGCACTTGGGGTCCTGTGCCTTTTGCCGCGTTGTTCTTTATCGTTACCGGGTTTCACGGATTCCACGTGTTTTCAGGTGTAGTAATCAATGTGGTGGTTTACATTATGACAATCCGCGGTGTATTCGATCGCAGAGGTCATTACGAAATGATTGAAAAAGCAGGTTTGTACTGGCACTTTGTTGATTTGGTTTGGGTATTTGTATTTACCTTCTTCTATTTAATCTAACCTAACTGTTAATATTACATCTATGGAATTTCATTCTAAACCCGGCGAATACGATCCGATTAACTATGTTCCGCATACGGAAAGCCATGGTACATCGGAACTTTGGAAAACATTTTGGTTACTTTTAGGTATCACAATATTGGATTTCGTGATCTATTTTGTGATGGGACCTTCGGGTATGAGAAACTTTATCTTTATCTTTTTCGGATTGGTTAAAGCCTATTATATCGTGGGTGCATTCATGCACATGAAGTACGAAAGAATCAATTTGGCTTTGATCATTTTGGTACCTACAATTTTCATTATTGGTTTGATTATGGGTTTGCTTTACGAAGGAAACGCCATCGGACTTATAAAATAAAAATGGCTGCAAACAAAGGATATTTCAAAAGGGCTGCATTAGCGGCCCTTATTATTTTGCCGAGTTTGGGTATTTTCATTTGGGCAAAGGCCAAATGGGTGCATCAAGAGCTTCCTATTTTGGGAGAACGGTATTATTCGGCTGAACTCAAAGACACCGTTTACCATAAAGTGGGGGATTTTATTTTGTACAATCAGCACGGAAAGAAAATCTCCTGGTCGGATTTCGACAGTAGCATTTTGATTGCCAATATCTTTTTCGCCAGTTGTCCTGAAGTTTGTCCGGAAATGAACAAACAAATTCAGGTCATTGCTGAAGAGTATGTGAACGAGCCTTCGGTGAAATTTTTAACCGTTACAATAGATCCAGAAACGGACTCTGTGCCTGTAATAAAGAGCTATTCAGATTATTATAAAGCAGATTTATACAAGCGAACGTTTGCTACGGGAAACAAGACTGAAATATACGATTGGGCCATTAACGATTTGTTATTGGCGACCGAGCAAAGGGGAGCGGATTTTATTCACGACGACCGCCTAGTTATTATTGATAAAGCCCATCGTATTCGTGCAATTTTACCAACACGGGCATCGACGAATAGAGAAAAAATGGAACTCATTCGACGCATTAAAGACGATATTGAAAATTTGAAATATGAATACCGCAGACAAGAAACCTTGGATTAGTGATAAAGCCTTTTTTTGGCTTGTTTTAGCGCTCTCCTTGACCGTTCCGGCCCTAGTGATA
>JAULUW010000074.1:0-3221 GCA_032111345.1 Bacteroidia bacterium | reverse complement strand
CTGCAGGTTCAGTAAGTGTTGAAACGGATAAATATGGATTGTATGAACTGAAGGTACCCATGGGTTCTTACCAAGTAAAAGCGGAAGCCGAAGGATTTGCTTCGGGGGTTTTGAAAATAGAAGCCGATAGAACCGTGGTTTCAAACGTCAATTTTGAGTTGGAAAACTTGAGTGACGCGATTCAGGCCGTTCAGATTGTTGCTAATGTGGCAAAGGACCGGCGCACGCCCGTGGCTTATACCAATATTTCGGGAAAGGACATAAAGGAGCGATTGGGCAGTCAAGACATGCCTATGTTGCTTAATAATACGCCCGGTGTTTATGCAACCCAACAAGGTGGCGGTGCGGGCGATGCGCGTATTACCATTAGAGGATTTAATCAACGCAACATCGCCGTTATGATTGATGGAATTCCAGTCAACGACATGGAAAACGGTTGGGTTTATTGGAGTAATTGGTTCGGATTAGGAGGCGTTACCGCACTCACCCAAGTACAAAGGGGTTTGGGTAGCAGCAGAATTGCCAATCCAGCGGTAGGAGGAACCATCAACATTATTACTAAAGGCCTTACCAAAAAGCCAGAATTTGCGGCGAGCGCTGAATTTGGTGATTCGAGATACCAGCAATTTAATGTGAATGCATCGAGCGGCAGACTCAAAGGAGATTGGGGATTTACCGTTGCATTAACACGCAGAACCAGTACGGGGTATGTAGATGGCTTGTATGATGAAATGTGGGCGTATTTTGTAAAAGTTGAAAAACAATGGGGTCGCAAACACAACCTTTCGTTAACGGCTGTTGGCGCACCTCAAAGTCATGGTCAGCGTGCCTTTAAAGCCCGCTTGTCTTTATACGATCAATCCCTAGCCAAAAAACTGGGCATGGATACCGTTTTGCGCGCTGCGGGTGGGAAAAACATGCCTGTTGACATGGGGAGAAGGTATAACCAACATTTGGGAACTTACCGAACGCCGGTTTCTTGGGGTGTAAACGGTGATGTTGTATACGAGGATAACCTGAAGCAAGTGAACGAACGTGATAATATGTTTCATAAACCGCAGGTTTATTTGAAATATGATTACAAGCCTAATAACGAATGGTTTTCTAATACCATTGCCTATGTTTCTTTGGGAAATGGGGGCGGTACGCGTGGGGAAGGAATCAATCAGGTTCCCAGTGTTTATGGACAGTTTGATTTTCAATCTGCAGTGGATCAGAATTCCGATTTTGGTGCTTTTACCTCGGTAGATCCCTTTTATTCGAAAACAGAGCGAAAATCCAATCGCATTTTATCCCGTTCCGTAAACAATCACATTTGGTATGGATTACTGAATACTACCCAATATAAAGTATCGAAGCAATTTACAATAACCGGCGGATTGGATATGCGCAGTTATGTGGGCGAGCATTATAAAGAGGTTTACGATTTAATGGGCGGTGATTATTTTATCCCCGATGCCAATGAAAAAAATCCCCAAAAGGATAATAAATTCATGTATCGAAAGGGCGATATCTTCAATTACCACAACGATGGGGTAGTAAGTTGGTTGGGAGGGTATTTGGAAGGTGAATATGTATACAATCAATTAAGCGGATTTTTAAATATTAGCGGTACGCAAACAGCCTACCAGCGGTTAGATTATTTTAATTTAACCAAAGACCGTGAAATCAATAAATCTGCAATTTTAGATTTTCAAGGCCTTACTGTAAAAGCGGGAGGGAATTACAATATTTCTCGCAGTTTTAATACCTTCATCAATTTGGGATATTTAGACCGACCCGCGCGTTTTAGCAATGTTTTTGACTTGAGAAATTCCATTATTCAGGATGCACAAAATGAATTGGTGTATGCCATTGAAGGTGGAGCAGGGTATAAAAGTCGCAGATTTACGTCTACATTGAACTGGTATTATACCGACTGGAGAAACCGTCCTGTTGATTTTCAACCCAGTTTTAGAGATGCAGATGATAATCCACTGAATTACAATATCAATGGTTTGCAAGCACGACATATGGGTATTGAATTGCAGGGAGCATTGAAAGCGGGAGATGGAATAACCATTGAAGGATCCATGCATATAGGAGATTGGATTTGGAAATCAGGAAGTACAGCAATTGTTCGGAATAATGCGGGCGATTCCGTGGGTGTTTTTGATTTTGATGCTACCGGGGTTCATGTGGGGGATGCCGCACAAAATCAAATAACAGGTATGATACGATGGGAGCCTAGTTTATTGAAAGGTTCTTATTTTTCAATTCAATATGTGTATTTCGGTAAGCAATATGCTGATTTTGAACCTATAGCATTGCGTGGAGAAATGAAAGGCAAGGAATCCTTTAAAATTCCAAATTACTGGTATATGAATTTTACGGGTGGGTATTCATTTAAGGTGGATAAAGCCCAAATTAGAATTTATGCCATGGTGAACAACATTACCGATAACTTTTACATTTCAGATGCGCAACATCGCAGTACGGCTACAACCATTAACGATCCCGGGGATGCAGGATATGTTTTCGACCCGAGAAACTTAGAAGTTTTCGTTAGCCAGGGTCTTCGTTTTACAACCGGTTTGCGTGTTTCGTTTTAAAAAATACAAAAAATGAATATTAGAAAATTTGCAATTTTTGCAACAGCCTTTTTGGCACAAGTGGGAAATTTGTTTTCCCAAGGAACCTTACCCATGTTTTGGGATATGGATGGTGCAGTTACCCCTACGGGTTTTTCTGCAGAACAAGGCACCGGTAACAAAACGTACTCCTTGACCAGTTTGATAAATAGCGCACCTTTTGCTTTGCGTTTAGATGTTACAGGTGAATATGCTTTGGCACATTGGTCAGGTAAGGCAGATACGGTTTCATTTTATTTGGCAGGAACTTCTACAGGCGCTGCTTGGCAAGGTGAGGTTACTGTGGATGAAAGTGTTGATGGCGTAACATGGTCTAACCTTAAAGAGTTTGTAAACGATATTCCCAACAAAGCCACCTATTATTTTGTAAGGGTCAATGCGAATTCACGCTATGTTAGAGTTTATTATTCTAAAAAAGCTTCCGGATTTAATTTGGCCTTAGATGATTTTACGGTAAGACCTCAGGCTCCCAGTGAAAATCCTGAAATACAAGTATGATTAAAATTTTATGTAAATTCTTTTTTAACGAAATCTTTTTTTTTTATATTTTAAATTTTTCATAAAATTATTTATAAATTTTTTAAATCAACT
>JAULUW010000073.1:0-8464 GCA_032111345.1 Bacteroidia bacterium | reverse complement strand
AACAAGGCAAACTCATCGGGAGTTGATGCATTCATTCTATATGCCACAACCGCCATATCGCCCGCTTTGAAATTGTAGGTAATTGGGGTGTCGTCTTTACGGGTAATCGCAATGGTATGGAACGTATCGGCATACAAACTATCACCGGTAATAAAATAGGCCGTAACCGTCCATTTCAAATCTACTTTTATTCCTTTGGAGATGCTCAATCCTGCCAAAGCAGCATCAATCGCACCGCTGGTTAACGATAAGGTCGTATCTTTTCCCAAATTATCCGAAGGCAATACAATAGCAGGTTGATCGAAATCACCTGCCGCTGGGATTATTTTCCAAGCATATCCAATGGCATCCTTCGCCGATTCCCATGAAATTACAACCGGGGTATTGTCGTTTTCTATTACGGTAAAATCGGCAGCATTTGCTGGACTTAACAAGCGGAATGAAGGCGTTGTGCTTGCGGCTTTAAAGAAATTCCATTTAGGCCAATTTTGATCTACTTTATCGCCAGCACCATTCCAATTGGTATAATCAAATACCCTAGCTTTTACTTCCGCGGTAGTGCCCAACTGACTGCCGTTGTAATATGCGTTAATCGTTACACCACTTACATTTCCACTAGTGGCTTCATGACTGATCGCATTCGTGCCATTGGTTAACCCTTTAGGCAACAACGACGTCCCCCCTTTACAAGAGGTAACACCGCTGCTAGCCCATGCATTAGAACTTAACGCCGTAACAAAATTGGGATTGAAGAAAGGACCCTCGTAGATGATAATTTGATCACCCCCTTTACCAAGTCCAAAACCGTCCCCTGATATCGTACCTTTGTCTACAACGGTATTATCGTTTCCAACTACAATTACATCTCCTTCTTTAATGCCTGCAGGGGCGGTCCAAATCAAACCTCCTTCACACTGTGAAATACCATTTTCGGTGTATTTCATATCTGTGAATTTCAATTGTGTTCCTTCCTTAATATCTACAAATGTGAGCAATGCAAATTCGTCATCGAGAGTATTGGCACCCGTACGATAGGCAATGATGGCCAAATCACCAGCTTGCAAATGGCGAACAGGCTTTTGCTCATGTAATTTTAAGGTAGCAGGAGTAAATGTAGCGGTAGGACCTGGAGTAAACAACCACTCCGAACTCGCTGAATCTGAACCCGCACTTTTCAACCAATCTCCATAATTGCCTTCCTCGATATGTGACTTACGAATCCAAGCTCCATCATTTTTAAAACCCTCATTAACACCTGCAACATTGTCGTAGGCACTGCTATTGGGATCACAAACCTGATCTAATATAAGGGTATCTGTTCCGTTGAGATACACCAATGCACGGGCATCGTTTCCATTAAAAAAGGTGATTGCATTGTTTTCATCCGATGAATCTTTTATCGTTTGATTCGCAGAAGCATTACCTATTACATATACGGCTCCTGCCTTGAGGATGGAATCTTTCCCTTTAAACAAAACCAAATTGGCAGACCATCCCCCACCATTGCCAGCGGATTTAATAGCGTATTGATTTAAATTAATGTCAACGCCTGAACCATTGAAAACTTCTAAATATTTATTGCTAGAAGTCCCTTCAGCGTATTCGGAGAAGAACACACCCTTTTGTCCCCATAAGGTTGTGGTCGATACACAAATAAGACCCAATGCGATTTTTAATAATTTTTTCATCATAATTATTTTCAAAATTCGCACCCTTATGCTACCCTAAGGTTCCGTTACTGTTATTGATTCATTAAGAATCTTTAGCCCCGTTCAACTCCTGAGCAGGGACATTCCTCACCATCCCATTTTTCATTCACGAAAGAATCCTTTAATTTAGCCCAGCAAATGAAAAACGGTTTTTTACTTTTAATAACCCTGTTCTCTTTGGGAAACTCATGGGCCAAAAACGGAGATACCCAAGAAATCTATACCCACCAGAACGTATTGATTCAAACCGATCCCTCTAAAGGAAATACCCGATACTACGGCTGGGGAAACTTCCCCAAAGAAGGAAAGTTCCAACGCGTATATGCCGAACTCAGCTTTAAATGTCCGGACAACCTACGCTGCGGCGAATGGGATTATTTGAATTATATCTATTTACGCACCCGTAAAGGCAATTTCAACGACACACTCAATTGGGAATTGATGCGCTTTATCACCCCTTATGGATTTGGTTTCAATAAAAGTTGGAAGCATACCTGGCGCTTCGAAATCACCGATTTTGAATCCCTGCTGCGCGATTCGGTTGAAATTGAATACCAACATACCGGCTACGAAGCGAAAAATGACCGCGGTTGGATCATCGATTTGAAATTCGTATTCATAGAAGGAGAACCCCTGCGCGATGTTTTAGGCATTACCCGCATGTATCAAAAAAGTGTGCCCTTTGGCGATGATGCCGCTTTCGACGCCCAGGCTCCCGAATTTACGTGGTCGCCCAAACCCAATACCCATACGTCTCGCATTAAAATCATTCAAACCGGACATGGCATGGATCAGCCCAGCAATTGCGCGGAATTCTGTCCGAGATTCCGCTATTTATGGCTCGATGGCAAATATGTAGACACCTCCTTGGTTTGGCGCGACGACTGCGGCGCAAATCCGGTTTATCCGCAATCCGGAACTTGGATTTACGACCGTTCGGCTTGGTGTCCCGGTCAAAACGTAGAAGAATACAATTACGAATTCCCCGAAACCGGCGACTCTGTGCATACCTTCGATTTGGATATGCAGTCGTACACCAAAACGTCGGGCAACAGCAATTATGTGATAACCTGTTATTTGGTTGAGTACGGTCCACATAAATATCAAAGCGATGCTGCCGTTATTGACGTGGTACAACCCAGCACCCATCCGCAATATTTACGTCAAAATCCCATTTGCTCTGAGCCCATCATCAAGGTCCGCAACAACGGAACCACTCCTATTTATTCTTTAGATATTGCCTATGGTATTTCCGGGGGAAGCCTTTCTAAACACCATTGGGTGGGCGTGCTTAATTTTGGCGAAACCCAGGATGTGCGTTTGCCCTATAAAATGGATTGGACACCCGTAAGTACCGATTTCGAAGCCACTATTCTAAAAGTTAATGGCCAAAACGATCAGGATGTGAGCAACAATACCTTGCGAGTTGCCATGCCCGAAGCCCCTGTGCTCATGCCTTCAAAAATAGTGGTGATGTTCCGCACAAATAATGCATTTAAAGAAACCTCTTGGAGGCTATTAGATGCAGGTGGACATACTATCCGAGAGCGCAATGATTTCAATGCTGCGAATACCATTTACCGCGATACCCTAGATGTTTACAACGGATGTTTCACGTTTGTGATTGACGATTCGGGCGAATCTCCCGCAGAATATCCCCTCAATGAAGACGGTTTAAATTGGTGGGCAAATACCTTCGATGGCAATGGCGCGGTGCAACTGCGCAATGCGTCTAACGGCTCCTTATTGCACACCTTTGCAGGTGATTTTGGATCGGGTTTGCAATTGGATTTCAGCGTAGGATATAAAGTAAACACCCAAGATTTAGGAAGTTTCAGTGCCGAATTAAAGGCATATCCCAATCCGGCTGAAAATGAATTTACCCTAGATATTCCCGAAAGATTTGTAAAAAACGCAAGTCCTTGTACCCTAGAAATCCTTGACTTACAAGGCAAAATGGTATACAATCAATCTATTGACGTATTGCAAACCGCCTTAATGACTATTGCTTGTGAAAAATTAGCAAAAGGGATGTATCTCGTTAAATTGAAACAAAACAACGACCTTTGCACCACAAAAGTTTTGTTACGTTAAGGTTTGGAAAAGTTATTGATATTTTCGGCTCCTTCAGGATCGGGTAAAACCACGGTTGTGAAGCATCTCATGAGTACCCTTTCAGACAGATTGGGTTTTTCCGTGAGTGCCACTACGAGAAAGCCCCGACCGGGGGAAGAGAATGGCCGCGAATACCACTTCCTTAGCGAAGCCGAATTTCGTGAACGTATTGCCAGTAATGATTTTCTGGAGTACGAAGAAGTGTATCAAGGAATTCTATACGGTACCCTTTGGAGCGAAGTTCGGAAAATTTGGGCACAGAATCGAATGGTAGTTTTTGATGTAGATGTAAAAGGAGGCCTAAATTTAAAGCGAGAATTTGGAGATCGCGCATTGGCTATTTTTTTACGGCCGCCCAGTGTCGAAATACTCATGGAACGCCTTACCAAAAGAAGCACCGAAGTAGAGCACGAATTAAACGAACGCATCGAAAAAGCAACCTACGAACTGAGCTTTGAAAATCAATACGACGTAATCGTGGTCAACGATATATTGGAAGAAACCTTTGAGCGCTGCGAGGATTTGGTGAACGGTTTTTTTGAAAAATAAATATGCGCATCGGTTTGTATTTTGGATCCTTTAACCCCATTCACAAGGGACACTTAGAGGTAGCGCATTACATGAAACAACATGCAGGTTTCGATTCTGTATGGTTTGTTCCATCGCCCTTAAATCCGCATAAGTCGGGTGAAACCTTAATTCCTGCTAATTTGCGTTTGGAATGGGTACGGGCTGCCATTAAAGATATTTCCTATTTCAAATGTAAGGACGATGAGTTTCATTTGAGCCTTCCATCCTACACCTATAAAACCCTTCTGCATTTGGTGGCTGAATACCCGAATTTACAGTTTGGCATTATTATGGGTGCCGATAACTTACACGGTTTTCACACCTGGCAAAATGCGGCCGAATTGGCGTCTATGGCGCCATTGCATGTATATGCACGACCTGGATTTGAAAAGCCGCCGGCTCCTTTACCCTTCAATGCCACTTGGTACGATGCCCCATTGATCGATATTTCTGCAACGGAAATACGAGATTTATTGTGGCAAGAAAAAAGTGCGGAACACCTCATACCCGAAGCCATTTCTGAACCCTTAATCCAATTCTTCAATCGCCGAAAAATGGAGAAAGAGGGCTCCTAATTTAAGAAATAGAGAGATTGCGTTTCTTTAGATGAATCAAGCGCGCTTTTAAAAGGGCTATGGAAAGTGCATAGGTAATTACAAACGAGTACAAGGCATAAACCAGAGCGGGTTTCTCCATTTCGGGATTCCCCAAAATATCACTGGCTACCAATAATGCCAAGGCCGTATTGTGAAGTCCAATTTCAATGGCAATGGTAGTAGCATTTCGAAACGACAATTTAAACAACCAGGCCATGATATGTCCTAAGGCAAAAGCTCCTACATTAAGTGCAATTACAATGGGCGTAAGTTCCATGATCTCCGCTGCCGAAATTGCGGTACCTCCAGCCTGTTTTCCGGCTAAAAACTTAATCCCAAAAACCATAAACAGCAAAATGGGGAAAACCAGATTCACCGCTTTTTGAATCTTTGCAATTTTTCTACCAACCCGAAAACGCACCAACATTCCTAAACTTGCCGGTAAAATGGTTACCAAAAAAATACTAAAAACGGTATCCAAAAAGGGCAATTCTATGGGTGTTGCCCCTCCCGAATTGAAAAATAAATCCAAGAAAAGATTCACCAAAACCGGTATGGAAAACAACGTAATAATGGCATTTGAAACCGTTAATGATACAGATAAAGCCACATTCCCCTTGGCAAAATAACTCACTAAATTAGAGGTAACCCCACCAGGACAAACCGATAGGATTAAAATACCAACTTTAAAAGCTGCCGGCATTTCAACCAGAGTAACAAGTAACATCGCCAATAAAGGCAGCAAAATCATTTGGGTACCTAGGCCAATGGCCAAGACCTTAGGCTGTTCCATGAGATGTTGGAAATCTATTTTTCGCAAGCTAAGACCCAAACCAAACATGATTAGGGCAAGCACTACATTTAATAAAATGTTGATATAATCTCCCAAAAAGTCCATCCCGTTTTATTTGATAATCGGCAAGAGCAACTTAAAAAAATGATACATATAATAAATGCCAATCGCAATTAAAACATAACCAATATACTTACTGACGTGATAATACACCTTGATATTCAGTTTTTTTCCGATAAAATCGCTCAAATATACCTTCCCTAAATCCAAACTAAAAACCGTGAGTAAAATGGAAATCATTTCGGCTAAAATGAGATTGCGATCCTGTGTTAGGGAATCGTGACCTACCGAAATGGCCCCTAAAATTCCCACCCAAAGAATAAGCACAAAAGGATTCAACAGATTCACAAGAAAACCTTGAAAGAAATTGGCTTTATGATCGATCGGTTTGTGCAAATTGGTTAAAAATTTACGATACCCTAGAACTACGCCCCTCACCCCCATAAATAAAATTCCAAAAGCGGCAAATGCCGAAAATCCCAATTGAAAATCCGGAGTAACAAAAAATGCAGCCAAACCGAAAAAACAACCCAGAGCCACGAGCAAATCACTGAGGAAAATTCCCGCTGCCATACGCAAACCCGCGGATTTACCGCCTTGCATACCCATTTGTATCAGCGCAAAAAAGGTTGGCCCTATGCTCATCACTCCAAGAAATAGGCCATATCCAATCCCTTTTAATATAGCCAATACCCATTCCATTTGTGCAAATTACAAGCGAAACCCCAAACCGACAAATTCATGACTTAGGTCATGAAAAAGAGGCGGTCAAAACGGCATTCATTTGGGGATACAAGGCCTTGCTACTGGCAAGGATTTGATTCTCGAAAATAACGTCTGAATCTCCAGAGAAGGTACAAACGGTTCCGCCTGCTTCACGAACCAATAATACGCCAGCGGCGATATCCCAAGGACTTAAATTCAATTCAAAAAAGGCATCAAATCTTCCGCATGCGGTATACGCCAAGTCGATGGCCGCAGATCCCATTCTTCTTAATCCGCGGGTGTTCAACATAAAGTGGGTAAGCACCTCTACATATTGCGACATTTCAGCAAAATTATGGTAGGGAAATCCGGTGGCAAGCAGGGAATCCTGCAAAATAGGATTATCGGAAACGCGAATGGGTTGATCGTTCAACCAGGCTCCTTGGCCTTTGATTGCCGTAAAACGTTCTTTCACAACTGGAAGATCTACAATAGCCAAAACCGGTTCGCCATGATGCAGCAAAGCCACAGAAATAGAAAAGATAGGCAAGCCATGTAAGAAATTCGTGGTACCGTCTAAAGGATCGATAATCCACGTGTATTCTGTTAACGTGCGATTTTCAGCAGCGTGTTCTTCCCCAATAACGGTGCTTCCTGGAACAGCAGCTTGCAGCCTCTCACTAAGCATGCGTTCGCTTTCTTGGTCTACAAAGCTGACCAATTGGTTCAGCGATTTGTCTAGAACGGCCTCTTTTGCAACCTTACTCCAGTGGCTTAATTGAAAAGCGCCTACGGTATCGCAGGCGCTTTTCATTGCATTTAATATTGCATCCATAGATATTAACAGAATTCGGCGTAGGCTCCCATCAAATTGTCGGCAAGCATTTCTGCACTGCGGCCTTCAATCATGTGGCGTTCGATCATGTGCACCAATTCGCCCCCTTTGAACAAGGCAACTGCTGGAGATGAGGGAGGATAAGGCAACATAAATTCACGAATTTTTGCGGTAGCTTCGGTATCTTGACCTGCAAAAACGGTTAATAATTTTGCGGGCTTTTTATCTCCTTTTAAACTGTGAACCACACCAGGGCGGCAACTGCCTGCCGCACAGCCACAAACCGAGTTAACTACCACTAAGGTAGTATCGGTATTGCCATCCATTGCGGTGATTACTTCATCGGCAGATTTTAATTCGGTAAATCCATTATTGGTTAATTCGGTGCGCATAGGAGCGACCATCATTTCGGGATAAGGCATATTGATTCTTTATTATTAAGATTTATTTAGTTTAAACGGATACAAAGTTCGCATAATTTCGGCATTTTACCCCTACCACTAATCGGATTTTGTGGAAGGATTAATCGAATTTTTCACCTGAAATATAGACCGAAGCCACATGATTCTGACCAACAAAATACGGAATCTTGGCCAAGGCATTCGGGTGTTTCATGACTAAGAAATCGGCCTGCATGCCGGGTGCCAAGCATCCAACGCGATCGCTCATCCTTAATGCCGCAGCGGCATTAAGGGTTACGGCGTGAAAGGCTTCCTCCGGAGTCAATTTCATTTGCGTACAAGCCAAGGACATAACCATTTGCAGGGAATTAACGGGACTTGAACCTGGATTGAAGTCGGTTGCTAATGCTAAGGGCAAGCCAAAATCGATCATTTCTCGGCCTCGTGTATAGGGCAGTCCCAAGAAAAAGGACACTCCGGGCAAGGCCACAGGAATGCTGCCCCCATAGGCTTCTTGCAAACTGCGCTTCAGGAGTTCCCACTCGGCCTCTTCTGTATATTCCAAATGATCAACACTCCAGCATGCATGCGCCACTGCTACCTGCACGCCGCCACTCAAACCGAGTTGATTTCCGTGAATTTTAGCCGGCAAACCCTGTTTTTCGGCGGCTTTGATTACC
>JAULUW010000072.1:0-2314 GCA_032111345.1 Bacteroidia bacterium | reverse complement strand
TTGGCATGCATTAAGCTCACTAAAGGCTTGGTGCATTTTTGCAATAATTCTTCGAGATGCTGGAGATCAATATGGCCATTTTCTAACACATTTACCCAATACAAGGGAATATTGTTTTTTGCCGCAAGTTCTTCAACGGTATGTGTTACGGCGTGGTGTTCAATTGGGGAGGAGATAATGGCATCGACATTTAATTTGCTTACAGCACCTCTGAGCGCTAAATTATCTGCCTCAGTTCCGCCGGAAGTGAAAAATATTTCCGAAGGTTTGCAATTTAGCCATTTAGAAATTTGGCTGCGACTTTCTTCAATGATATTTTTAACTTTTCGGCCATGTCCATGCGTAGAGCTTGGATTTCCGTAATGTTCTTTCATTACGTCCATCATTGCATCAATTACCGCAGGATCCATGGGGGTGGTGGCGGCATTATCGAGGTAGATTCGGTTTTCTAGCATTTTAAATTTGGTTGTTTTCGTGGAGGTAATTCATGAATTTATAACAAAGCTTTGCCATTGCAAATTCGGTAAGGGTTTCAGATTCTCTCGGTGCTATTTCTACGATATCGAAACCAATTACATTTTTACTTTTGGCCACTGCTCTAAGTAAGTCTAAGCCTTGAAACCAGGTGAGACCACCGGGTTCAGCGGTTCCCACAGCAGGAGCCACAGAGGGGTCAAACCCATCCGCATCGATACTTACATACACATTCGGTCCAAGAGCTTCGATGCACTCTTGTATCCAATTTGGATTTTGATGTATTTGATGTGCGTAAAAAGTGGTAATATTCGCTGATGATTTAATTAAATCGGCCTCTTCTTTGCATTGGGCACGAATACCCACTTGTACCAATGGAACATCCATTTCATGTACACGGGCCATAACAGAAGCGTGCGAATAGGGATTATCTTGGTACGCAATGCGCAAATCGGAATGTGCATCTATTTGTAAGAGGCAGAATTCGGCATGTTTTTCCTTAAAAGCTTGAATAATTCCCCCGGTAACGGTGTGTTCAGCACCCAAGGAAATTACAAACTTATCGAGATTCAAAAGTTCTATGGTTTGTTCTTTAATGCGTTGCATGGCATCCGCGTCTACAACTCCATCAAAAGATAATTCTTGAATAGTTGCAACCCCTGTTGTTTTGTAACATTCAGAATCGGTTTCTTCGTCGTAAAACTCCACATAGTGAGAAGCGTTCACCATGGCCATAGGGCCTTTAAATGAACCTTGGTGATAACTTGATGTGTGTTCGTAAGGAAGTAGTTGAATGGCCACCTTAGAGCCTTCAAGAGTAGTTAATTCATGTTCAGGAGGAGCCAAGAAGGCTTCTTCTGGGGAAAGTGTTTGTATCATAAAGTGATATGATTATTTCACACGTTCCATATAGGTACCTGTGCGGGTATCTATTTTGATTTTTTCACCGATATCTACAAACAAAGGAACCATAACTTGAGCGCCAGTTTCTACTGTTGCAGGTTTTAAGGTGTTGGTTGCGGTATCGCCTTTAACACCAGGTTCCGTATAGGTAACCTCTAAAACTACGTTTTGAGGGGCATCCGCGGATACTGCGGTTTCACCTTCAAATGCAATCGTAACGATATCCCCTTCTTTCATGAATTTTGCGCCGTCTCCAAATAAATGTTTAGCGATAGGAATTTGGTCGTACGTGTCGTTATTCATGCACATGAAAGATTCACCTTCTTCATATAAATATTGTAAATCGTGCGTTTCTACGCGCAATAATTCTACGGTTTCACCACTTCTGAAACGATTTTCTGCGGATTTGCCGTCCTTTACACGACGCATTTTTGCTTGGTAAAAAGCGCGTAAATTACCAGGGGTACGGTGTTGCCACTCGGTTACCTGACATAATTCGCCATTGTAGCGTATAAAACTGCCTACGGATACATCTGCTGTAGTTGCCATAATTAAGGCAAAATTACTAAAAAGCCGTGAAAGTCAATTTGTCTATTTCTGTTGCATGTTTTCAATGCGTTCCTCGGGCCGAGAAATCAGGTATCCCAATCGAATTTGAAAACTGTTTTGCATTTTCGGTGCACCTATTGGAATATCCAGGCGTTGTGGAATTTGATATTGTGCCAGTAAGTATATAGACTTGTAAATGGCTTCTAACTGTAATTGAATACTTTGAATACTGCCCCCAGAATAAGCAACGTTTTGATTGTACTGTTCATCGTTTTGATAGTGTTGCGCATTATAGGCTATTTGTGGGATGAAAATCCATTTAAAGGAACTAGATATTACCTTGTTAATGCCGGCTGATGCTTGGTATTGTGCCCCTTGCTGATAAGAT
>JAULUW010000071.1:7191-7865 GCA_032111345.1 Bacteroidia bacterium | reverse complement strand
TTTGGAATCCCCGCCCTGCCAGGTATGTGACCAAGCCCCGTTTAATAGGGTTAAGTCATTGGCCGCATTTCCAGCCACAAATATTTTGGTATTGGCCTCCAGAGGCAATACATTTCTCTGGTTTTTGAGCAGGGTTATGGACTCAAGAGCGGTATTCAGTGCAATTTGACTGTGTTTTTCAGAGCCTAAATCGGGATAATTGGTATCGAATTCCCCCACAGAAAATGCAGGGTATATTTTTGTACCGTCGGAAGATTGGCGGGTATGATTCCAAAGTCCTAAGGATTTTTTGACTAAAAAGATGCGGTACACCGATTCCTGTAATCGAGAAATAGGAATACGTTTTTCGTCTACCAATTCGATTAATAAATCGTTGAAACGGAAATCCGATGGCGTCATCGACATATCGATACCCGCCATAATACTCATATACACGGCGTCTTTTAGGGTTGCCGCCACTTTATGGGTATGGTGTAATTTGTAAATATCTTCCCAATCGGTAACGGCAATGCCATTAAAACCCAATTCTTCACGAAGCAAAACGGTAAGGATATCGTAATTGGTATGTACCGCAACGCCGTTCAATTCTCCAGAATTGATCATGGTGGTGAGGGCACCGCTTTTAATGGCTTGTTCGAAAGTAGGCAAATAATATTCGCGCAAAGTGCGACTGT
>JAULUW010000071.1:0-7181 GCA_032111345.1 Bacteroidia bacterium | reverse complement strand
AAAGGATAGGAATATCCTAAAAAGTGTTTCATGCAGGCCGCAACCCTTTCGTTTTCTTTCTGATTTTGGTACCCTTCGATAGCGGCTTTGGTGCAGGCTTTTGCCAAATACACATCCTCGCCGTAGGTTTCAAAGAAACGGGACCAAAGTGGCTGTCTGCCTAAATCCAAAACAGGCGAAAAGTTCCAGTGAATTCCTGAAGCCCGTACATCGTAGGCGGTAATTTTGGCCCCTTTTACGATCAAAGCGGGATTCCAAGTTGCCGCTTGGCCGATTTGCTGAGGGAACAAGGTTGCCCCTTGGGTGTAATTGGCTCCGTGAATGGCATCAATCCCGAAAATTACGGGTATTTTATGTTTGGTATATTTGATATTGGCTTCTTGAATTCCTTTTTGAATTTCGATCCAACGTTCGCGGGAAATGGTTCCCGAACCACAACCTACATTCAATACCGAACCTACGGCATACCTTTCAAAAGCGGTTTTTAGTTTTGCCGCTTCAAGGGTTTGAGGACTTTTAAGAGCACAAATATCGCCTTCACAAATTAAGGCAAGGTCTATTTGGGTCATTTGACCTACGAGTTCACGAACCGATAATTTCTCTACTTCTTGCCACACATCGAAGTGAAAAACGCCCTTTTTATTTTTGAATTCAGGCAATTTGATGGGTTCTGGATTACGTCGAATTGATACATCCGCCTCTTCAACCCTTCCCATATCCTGCACTATTTCTACTTCAACTGGTGGAAATATCCGTCTTTCTTTTTTTATGTTTTGGGCTTGAATTTGCGAAAACTGCAAAACAAAAGTCAAAATAAATGCGCGTAAAAGGTATTTTTTTCTCATGAAATGTTTAATGGTATATGGACAATTTTTAATGGATTTATAAATCAAAATCGTAACCCACGGTCATCAATTTGGCATATTTACGGGAATTGTACTTGTACAATTTTGCGGGTCGGTGCATCACGCTATGCTGCTTCAGTCCGGTATCGGTAATAAAATCCATGCTCAAAATTTTCTTTCTGAAATTGCGCACATCAAACTCTTTCTCCAAAATGGCTTCGTAAAGGCGTTGCAATTCGGTGAGGGTAAAATGTTTGGGCAACAATTCAAATCCAATGGGTTGCTTGCGGATTTTCATTTTGAGCAGCTCTTTGGCATAATTGAAGATCTCATTATGGTCAAAGGGCAAATCGGGCAACTCATTTATGGGAAACCACTCGGCTTGTTCGGCCCAAGAAGATGCTTCCACAGAATAATCTTGAATTTTAATTAAGGCGAAATACGCGACAGTAAATACACGCCCATAGGGATGTCGATCCAAACGACCGAAGGTACGAATTTGGTCGATATACAATTCTTCCAAGCCTGTTAGGTTGCGCAAAACTTTAACGGCGGCGCTGTCTGGAGTATCTACTTTAAGGTCAATTAAATCTCCAGGCAGTGCCCAATGGTCTCGGAATGGCTCCGCTCCCCTATAAATGAGTAGAACGTTCAATCCGTTGCTATCGAAACCAAAAATTACGTTATCGACAGAAACGGCCGCTTGAAATTGTGCTTGTAGATTTGTATCCATAGGATAATTCTTTCAAGTATATTGTAAAAATTACAATAATTCAAACTTCCTATAATTTTAAGCGCTAAAAAGCTATCAATCAATGTCATTAAAAATAAAAAATTACGCTTTGCGGACTCTTCCCCAAAAGAATAAAAAGCCGGTTATCGGCAAACTTGCAAAGGCCAAACTGGCTAGAAAGGCCCCAATCTTGCCCCAAATACCTAAAATACCTCCGGTGTGAATGTCGTAATTGGCACGTACTATTTTATCGGATAAGGGTGCATTTTGATACGTGCTGTAAATGGCATTCACCGCTTTAGGTTGCAGCGTTTGTAGGTCGAAAAACCGATAATCCGTTTTGTAATAACTCGAAATGTAGGGATTTATGGCGACTTCTGCTGCGAGGGTATCGGCTTCAGGGGCATGAAAATCTATATAGGCAAATGTCGCATTTTCTTCAAAATGGGTTTCCCAAAGTCGGTCGAAAGATTCCGGCTTAAAGGCATATTTTGGTACTGTAGGTTGGGAGAAAATTGCCGGGGTATTTCCACCAAGAAGTTTATAATAGAGTAATGCGAAGGAGTCGAAGGACCAAAAAAGGCCTGTAATAACAAACACCAAAACCGGGAAAACGCAGTAAACACCCAATATTCGGTGCAAATCGGCATTTTTTCGCTTCCATTTGGTGTTCCAATTCCATTTCCAAATAAAATACGATTTCCATTTCTTCATTCTCTTGGGAAACCAAAGAACGAACCCTGTGATTACGGATATACCCGCTAGAATACTGGCAATACCTACAACTTTTTTACCTATTTGCTCTGGCAACCATAGGTACATGTGTCCGTGGAGTATCCATCTGAAAAATCCGTTCTGCACATCGAAATATTCGATGATTTCACCGGTTTCGGGATGCACGAAAAGTCGTGCATAATAGTGTGTTATACTATCATGGTGAAAGTAAATGACTTCGGGAACGCGCAAATCGCGATACCTTCTTACTGCATGAATGTGCTTATCGGGTTGCGCCGTTCGGCCTATTTCCCAAAGTGTTTGAAAAGAAATATGCGTTTGGGGTTTGGCTTTTAGTTTGCGTTGGGGATTGCAAAAATCTGAAATTTCCGATTCAAAAGCATAGATACAACCGGTGAGGGCTACGACCAACAGCAACAGCCCGGAACTTAATCCGAGCAGGCTGTGTATTTTCCGAAAAAGTGGTTTATCGAATTTCATTAAAACTTAAATCGTATGGACGCCAATATTTGACGCAAATTTTGCGGCGTAACGGTTGACCAACCCGAGTAATAGCGGGTATTTGCCAAGTTATTTCCTTTCAAAGAAATTCCCACATGTTCATTCTCATATTGAATGAGCGCATTGTAAATGGTGTAGGCGGGTAAGGCGAAAGTGCCGGTAGTTCGACGATTTAGGGTAAAATGTTCACTGCCATAATTCATGCCCGCACCGATGGAAAGCCCCTTGATTGGCGTCGTATAATGGAGCCACGCATTCGCTTGATTGGAAGGACCTGCACTTTCTGGACGCATTCCAACATAGCCCGCTGCGGCATCGTCTTTAACGACTTCGGCTCGATTATGCGAAAATCCGGCAATAAGATTAATATGTGGACTCAGCTTTCCGGATAATTGAAGTTCCAAACCTTCGCTGCGCACTTCTCCGCCTTGTATCGAATTATTGATATTGGTTGGATCTGGCATTACCACATTCATTACCTGTATGTTATATACACTGGCGCTGACCTGAACAGCGGTATTTTTAGGGGTATATTTGATTCCGAACTCGGTTTGATTGGCTTGTTCAGGATCAAAAATTTTCAAACGCGGATTGGAACCGTCCATGTCGGCAACACGCGCAGGATCTACATAAGTAAACCCATTTTGGTAATTGCCAAAGGCAGCAAAGCGGTTATCCAGGAATTTATAGACTATTCCCAAACGGGGCGATTGCGTAAATTGAGATTCTATAGTTTCTGAAGACCATGCCGTTGGTTTACCGGCAAAACGATCGATGCGTATTCCTAAGGATATCGTGAGGTTTTTATTCACGTGTATTAAGTCATTGAGATAAAAAGCGGTGTTATTGAGCGATACTTTAGCGTTCGAGGGCGTCTTGCCGGCAAGCGCTTGATTCATAAAGGCCGTACTCAAGATGCCCGAATCGGTTCCTGTTAATAAAGCCACTTTCCCATTGGCAATCCATGCGGAGCCATAATCTTGAATATCGCGCTCAAAATAATCCAAACCCAGCAACAATTGATTTCTCAAGGATCCCAGTAAAAAATCTCCGTGTAGATTTTGTTGTATCCCTCGCGACTGCGTTTGACCAGCGGCATGACTGATAAAACGGGTAAAATCATTGCCATTACTTGCATCCCACAGATAATGATAATAGCCTGAAGAGCTTGTTTGGCTGCTAGAAATGAGGGTTTGAGATTTCCATTTTTGGGAAATTTGAACCCAAGATTGTGCTTGAAGATTGAAATTTTCGGTTTCAATGGACAAATCGTTGGAGGTAAAAGATTTTAAGTATTGGGCTTTGAAAGGGGTTAAATCTGAGAATGAGAGGGGGGCATAGCGATTCAGAAACAGCATGGGCGCATTGGAAGATCGGCCTTTTTTATATTCGGCGTTCACGTAAATGGTCCATTTATTGGAAGCGATAACCCGCATAGAGGGTGCAAAAAATGTATATTTTTGGAAGCCAGCGTCTTGAAAACTTCCTTGTTCGTGTTGGGCGGCATTCATCCGAAAAGCTACTTTTTCATTAATGGGAATATTGACATCGGCTTGAAAACGATTGAGTCCAAAGCTTCCCAAGGTATAGGAAATATCGCCCGCAAATCGGTTAAAGGCTTTTTTCGTATTGATGTTTATGAGTCCGCCATAACTCGTAACCGCCGCACCGTACAAAGTGGCCGAGGGTCCTTTGATAACCTCGATGGATTCGATATTGGCGGGATCTACTGTTGTTTGGGTTAAGGCGGGCATGCCGTTTAATAGCGTTGGCTGCACGGCAAATCCGCGCATGCTGTAATAGGAAGCCCCGTCGCCTACCCTTCCGGTGGACTCCCAAAGTCGGGATACGCCGGTGGCATTATCAAGGGCGGATTTCAAATCGACGGCAACTTGATTCTTGAGAATCTCCTTATTGATGGATACAAAAACCTGCGATTGATTCAGGAAAGAAGTGGGCGTTTTCCCGACAGAAAATTGGGTATCGCTCACATAGCTTCCCCTTTGGGTGCTAATTTCCACTGGGGTTAGTTGGAGCAATTCTGCGGTATCTGTTTGTGCCCATGCGGACGCGTGCAATCCGAATAGGATGCCCATGGTGCTGATTGATTTTATGACCTTCATACGGGGCACAAAATTGCGTGTGTTGTGAAAGCCCGTGTTTGCGTAATCGGGAATACGGGTTTCGAAATGCGCAATTCTTAGCGATTGCGGCGCAAATCTTGAGGACTAAATCCGTAAAACTGTTTGAAAGCCGTTGAAAAGCTGCTTAATGAACCGTAACCAAGCGATTCCGCAATTTCAGCAATGGGAGTTCCTAGGTTTTGTGCAATGAGAAATTTGGCTTCTTGCATTCGCAACTTCAAGATATAGTTGAAAATGGTATCCCCAAAATGCATTTTGAAACCGCGCTTCAAATAGCACTGATTGGTTCCTATTTCTTTGGCAATTTCTGGAATGGTGAGGCGCTCTCTGAATTTTTCTAGAATTAATTTTTGCGCTTTTTCCCAATATTGTAAGGTTCCGTTTTCTTCGATAAGCATGCAGGCATTGCAGTTTTGCGGGGTGTGAACATTGTGCTGCAATACAGAAGCAAGAATTTCCAAAGCGGTGCTGCTGCATTTTATTTCGTAAAGGTATTCGTTATTTTGAGGTTTTAGAATTTCTTGAATGAAATGCTGCATATCGCAGCTCAGATAAAACCGCAAATCCGGATTTTCACGGGGTGCATTATGGAGCAAAGCCTCTTGTTTTTCTCGGGTCCAAAAAGGTTCCGAAAACGTGAGAACCACATTGAGGGAAGTCGTTATAGGAAACAAAAAATCATCGGGGTGCAAAAAGAAAGCAATACGAAAATAGGCTTCGTTCCGCTCCCATGTATAGGAACTGGAGGTATAAAGGGCCTGAGTTTCGTTGATGAATAAGGCGATACCGGAGTCGAATCCCCATAATTTCATGGGACAAATATAGTCTTATTTTTAATTAGTCTAAATAAAAACAAGACTACTGCATCTCTTCCTTAAGGAAATTTGGACCTGCGTATTTCTCCTCTCATTCAGGGGATAACTTGCGCAAAAGTCCAACCGACTGCCCCTGCGAATCTATAGAAACCTATTTATCTTTGTGGATTAAACTCCCGTACGTGGAACATATAGAAATATTCTTTCAAAATTTGATTTTCACTCCCTTGGACACGTGGTTTGCCGGTGTCTTAGGGGGCATTGTACTTATAATGTGGTTTTACTTTTTCTACTTTTTCTTAAAAGTAAAAATCAGCACTAAAGGCCAAGGCGTTCATAAATTTCCCCCAGCAAGTATCATTATTTGTGCTCGCGATGCCGCCTTGCATTTGGAGAAGCACTTAGAAGATTGGCTGGAGCAAGATTATCCCGAATTTGAAGTTGTGATCGTAGACGATTGCAGCGCCGACGAAACGGCCTATTTGTTAGTTACCGAAGCCAAAAATCACCCGAGGTTGAAATATGTGCTGATGGATCCTGCGGTAATTAAAAACGGCGGTAAAAAATTGGCCTTGACCCTTGGGGTTAAAAAAGCACAATACGAACACATGGTGCTCACCGATGCGGATTGCATACCGCAAAGCAATCAGTGGTTGAAGCAGATGATGCAAGGATTTAGCGATGGAAAATCCATAGTTCTGGGCGTAGCGCCTATCACGGCGAAAGGTTTTCTGGGTGGATTGGTGCATTATGAGAATATGATGACGGCCTTGCATTACCTCGGATTGGCCTTAAAGGGACAGCCGTATATGGGCGTAGGTCGCAGTTTGGCGTATACCAAAACCATTTATCACTCCGTGGGGGGATTCTCTTCCCACCATCATATCCCTGCCGGCGACGATGATCTGTTTGTGCAGTCGGTGGCTACGGCAGAAAACACCGCAGTGGTTATCCAACCCGATGCTTATATCTATTCAGCGGGACCTAAAAATTTCCAAGCGTATTGGCGTCAGCGTATGCGTCATTTATGGGTTGGGAAGCTCTATAAATCGTCCGTTACGTTTAAATTGGCCATTTTGCCAATGGCAAATTTGCTTTTTTGGTTGGGCATTACAGGCTTTTTTATTGCAAGCAGTTCCTGGTTGTATCCAACTTTGTTGATATTGTTAAAGTTGATACCTGAATGGATAATTTTCTACAAGAAAAGCAAATTACTGTCTATGCCCTTGGCCGGACATGGATATCCGTTTTGGAATATCTTACATAGCTTTTGGTATGTTTTTGTGGGAATCCGCGCCTTTTTTAAGAAGAAAATTATATGGTAAATTCCGATATTTTATTCCATTATTTCACAAATTTCAACGAAAAACAGGAAGCCCAATTTCGCTCTTTGTTCGATTTATATCAG
>JAULUW010000070.1:0-2945 GCA_032111345.1 Bacteroidia bacterium | reverse complement strand
GTCTATTTTAATTCGGTATTCAGACATTTAGGCGCCTCATTTATTTGGCTCTTTATTGGTTTTTGGCTCCTCAAACAATTCCTCAACTTTATACAACCTATTTTAATCCAAAAGTCAAAATTTTGGCAACTAATCTTGCGGAGCATCCTTTGGACTTTGGCAATTTTATTGGCATTATTTGCCTTTCAATTTACGGGTTTCTTAGTTGAAAAAACGGAGATTCATTTCCGATTTACGGAACTCTTACTGATTTCGGGCACTACGTTCTTCTCCATAGGACTTATTGCGTTGATTTTTGCCTTGGTAATTTCCATTACCCATTTATTGCAAGAACAACATGAAACCCTTGCATTATCCATGGAGATTCCGCTTTTTGCGGGCATTTTAGTCGCCGTATTGCGTTTTTCAATTTATTATTGTGAGCCAAACGCATGGAAATTCGCTGCGGTTTTTATGGGTTTGATATTATTGCGAATCGGCATTAGAGCATTAAAACCCATCCCATTCAGGTGGATTACCGAAATTATCGTTCCCAGCCTTTTAGTGAGTATTTGGGTTTCCGCAGAATTGCAACGCGAAGAATTGCAACAACGTGAGTTTTTTGCCGCTTCCCTGATGATTGAACCCGACGCACAGGTGAAGGTATTACTCAACGACGCCGAAGGGGGACTCAATAAAGATTTACCCATTTTTGTTTCACTGGGATTCTCAGAAAACAAAACCGAAGAATTTGAAAATACCTTGCGTCAACAATATTTCGGCGGATTATTAGAAAATTTCGATGTTTCTGTTTTTGGATTTTCCCCTGAAGGAGTTCCCGTTAATCCCAATAAATCGGCAGATTTTGGAAGTTTGAATGCCTTGTATTTCAGCGATGGAGGCATACAAGTTACCAAACAGTTTTATTTGGTAAATGAGCGCCGGCTGTCGGGTTCGTATATTGGAAAATTTTCTATTTATAACGACAGCACCCTTAAAATCACCTATTTTATCTTAGTATCTCCCAGTTCTGCTCGAGAAAAAGGCCGACTTACCGATGTACTGAATAACAGTCCGGCACGTGAAATTTTATACCGCAACCGATATTCCTATGCCGTTTACTCTGGGCGCACCCTTTCCAAACATTTTGGGGAATACAATTATCCTATAAACCTCAATTGGCCGGTAAATGCCAAGGAAAAAATGGAGTTTTCAGAACCACAGGCCCATCATCTGATTCGAGAAGATTCTTACGGAAATCTTATCGTGGTAAGTCGCCACAAAAATTCATGGGTCATTGCTTCGATTCAATATACGCTGTTTCTTCTCGGGGGAATTTTATTTGCCATCTTGTTTTATTCTTGGCGCTGGCTCGAAGAACGGCTGCGAATTAAAGTCAATCCGAAACATTGGCAACGCAAGAAAACCAATCTGGGAAATATGTTGTTTTCAGCACGTTTCCATCGCGAGTCTTGGTTTATAAGCCGGCGGCTACAGGTTTATATTGTGTGGCTCCTGCTTTCTATTTTTGGAATAGTGCTGTACACCACAATTAATTATTTCACCTTAAATAATTCCGAACGTCAAAGAGAAGAATTGCTCTCAAAAGTAAATCAAATTGCCAATCGCATATCCGGACAAAGCAATTTAGACGCATTGGTAAATCAATACGAGGTAGGTCTCATTTATGATATGGCAGAATCCTACCATACGGACATCAATATTTTTGATGAATACGGACAACTTATCGTTTCAACAAATCCGCGCTTATTTAAGGAGCAATACCGTGCCAATTATATGAATCCGAGCGCGTTTATGCAGTTTCAAACGGCCTCGGCAAGTACCTTTGTTTTGAATGAGAAAATCTCGGAATTGCCCTATATATCAGCCTATTCTATTATTAACGATAACCGGCTGCGGGTGCGGGGCTATGTGAACCTCCCGTATTATTCCAATCGGGTAGATTTATACCGACAAATTTCCAGTTATCTGGTAACCGTGGTAAACGTATTTTTAATTCTGTTTGCCTTGGTGTATATCATTACCCAAGTGATTTCTACCCGTATTACACAACCTTTGCTGCGGATTCGCGATGAAATTTCCCGAATGAAATTAGGAGTACGCAATGAACCCATTGCATGGAACCGCAACGATGAAGTGGGTCTGTTGGTGGTAGAATACAACAAAATGATCGATGCACTAGACGAGAGTTTGAATAAACTATCGGAGGTTGAACGACAAGGAGCTTGGAGGGAAATGGCCAAGCAGGTGGCTCATGAAATTAAAAATCCCCTTACACCAATGCGTCTGTCTTTGCAGCATTTGGAATATGCCATGAGCCGTAACGATGCCAATATTGAGGAGAAAATTAAAAAAACCATACAGTTATTGATACGTCAAATCGACAGTTTAAGCTCGATGGCGGAAGGGTTCTCTTCCTTTGCAAAAATGCCAGAGCCTACGATGATGGAGGTTGATTTTAAGGAAGTTTTGCAAGATGCCATGGAATTGATGGAGCGTGAAATGGGTCAAACCATTTTCTGTGAAATGCCGGAAACTGAAATTAAATTGATGGCCGATCCCCACCAATTGGGCCGCGTCTTTACCAACTTATTTAAAAATGCCATCCAGGCCATTCCTGATGATCGAAAAGGAGAAATTGCCGTTTCATTGCGAGCTAAAGAGAAAGAGTTTACGGTAGTAATTCGCGATAATGGAAAAGGAATTCCCATAGAATTAGTAGATAAAATTTTCAGCCCGAATTTCTCAACCAAAAACAGTGGTATGGGACTGGGATTGGCAATTTCAAAGAAGATTGTGGAGCAGTTTGGAGGAACGATTGACTTTGTTTCCGTGGAAAATAAAGGAACCACGTTTACCTTAACTTTCCCGAAATTGTAAAAGCAATTGCGTGGCTTTTTGATATCCCATTCGTGCAATGGGCGTTTGTTTGAATTGCTGTTGAA
>JAULUW010000069.1:0-27942 GCA_032111345.1 Bacteroidia bacterium | reverse complement strand
GAGTGAAAGTGTGTTGAATTAAGATTGATTTACTTTGTAAAAACATTATGAAAAAAATAAGAAAGTATCTAATTTTAGCGCTAACAACTACCTTTTTGTTTAGCAGCTGTTCAACAAGACTAGTCGATTTTACAGTCATCAGTTCTAAGAACCATAGTTTAAACATGGATCGCAACGGTGGCGTCCAAGTCAAAGGAACTAGTGTTGGTTTTTTGGGTTTAGGCGTTTCCATTAAAGACGCTATTGACAAAGCATTGCAAAGTGCAGGTCCAGAGTATGATTTATTAATTGATGGTGTGGTTCGACTCGTAGATTATGGGTTGTTTTCGGGATATATAGTAGAGGGAACTGCGGTGAAATCGAAATCAATCAAAACACAAATGGGTGAAAAAGGTTTTGAGAGCTTTAGGAAAGAAAGAACAAACTATAGAATAATAAAATAAGTTTAAATACAGCAAATAAGAAAGGGGGTATCGGATTTACGATAGCCCCTTTCTTATTTATAAATACGCTACCTTACCTCAAAGGCTCCAACCATTGTACCTCATCGGAATTATTACTTAAACCTTGCATGAATAGGGAATATGGACCGTTTAGAAATTGCTCAATCGGACCACAGAGTTCAGCGGTGGCACGTTTGGCATTGTTTATCGCAATGGTTACATTTTCATTGGGCCTTTCATTTCCCGACCATAATTCTTGTGCCGCATATAAAATATCGTTAAGGCGCACCGTCGCGTCTTCGTAGTACCGATAATCTTTTGGTAACATGAATTTCAGTTTAAAATCCGCAATACTGTCTGTAATGGATTTTGCCGCTTTCAGTGTTTCTTTTTTGTTGGATTCAGATTTAAAATGCAAAGCATCCAGTTTTTTAAGATTTTCTTCGGCTGTTTTTAAGTTCTCAAAGACTTGAAATGCACGTGAAACAGCTGGAGAGAATTGATTGTAGGCTTCAAGTTTGGAAGTATACGCAATCGAATCCCAGTCGTTTTGACCCGAATTAAACACGTTACAAAAAGAGCTTGAACTGTACCTTAGTGAATCGCCTTCGTTGCGCAATGTAATGCGATATTTTCCAGGGGAAACGTGCACTCCAGCTGGCAGAGTGCTGTCGTGTTGTGAATTTCCATGCGAAGGAAAACGGATGCCATCTCGGATCATGCGCCAAGAAATAACATGATAACCCGCTGTATCTAAGGTAAAATGGTGTTTTCGAATTCGTTTACCGCTTGCATCGTAAATTTCGCCTACCAACTTAATTTTTTTCTTCGGAGAAATTAAACCAGAGTCTAAAAGGAGATGAATCCGAACATCGGTGTTTTTATTCGGAGCGCCAAAGGCTTCGGCAGTCTGGTAATGTTGTCCAGAATTACTCATAAAATGTGCCAAATAGCCATCTTGAACGTGCAAAATTTGAAGCGGCGTTTTTTCGGTTATGGGTAAAGGCAGTGCCAATTGATTTAAAGGTCTAATATCGTCAAAAACCCAAACCCCCCTTCCAAATGTGCCAACGACCAAATCCTTAAATTGGCTATTAAACTTCAAATCGGTAACAGGCACCGAAGGAAATCCTTGGGTCCACTTGTACCAAGCGCCTCCACGATTGAAACTCACCCACAAACCGCGATCGCTACCGGCAAATACCAAATTGTTATTCTCAGGATGGGGCAATACACAATGTACGTAACCCATTTCTTTGTGAATGCCATGTGACATTACCGTACTCCCAATGGTTGTGTTTTTCCAGGTTTTTCCAAAATCGCTGCTTACGAGAATATACGGATTCCAGTCGTTTTGTCGGTAATTATTCAATACAGCCCAGCATTCATTTCCCTTAGGGGAAACCCATAAATAGGGTATCCAGGCGTTCTTCGGGCTTCCCTTGAAATTTGTAGATACCAAACTCCAAGAATTGCCACCATCTTGGCTTAATTGCAAATTGCCATCGTCGGTGCCTACCCAGATTACCTTTTTGTTTTCAGATGCTACAGCTATGCTGAGAATGCTGCAATAATTTTCGGCACCGGTTGCATCAACCGTTAACCCCCCACTTTCGGCTTGCTTCAATTTACTGGAATCGTTCGTGGTTAAATCGGGACTTAAAATTTTCCAAGACTTACCTTTATCAGGAGAATAATGGAGGTACTGACTCCCGAAGTACAATCCGGATGGATTGTGGGGGTCCACAGCCATAGCAGCATTCCAATTGAAACGTAAGTGTTTTCCTTCTGGATGTTGGGGTTTGATGGGAAAGGATTGATGGGTTTGGGTATTTATATGGTACACATTTCCACCCTGCCACATGGCATAGACTTCTCCTTTTGATTTGGGTAGCGGCGCCACATCAAAACCGTCACCAAACAATACTTCTTGCCATTCGTGGTTTTTTATGGGTCCGTATTTCCAATGAAATGCGGGTCCGATCCAACTGCCGTTATCCTGCAAACCACCATAAATATGGTACGGATTTTCGGTGTCGATATCAATATGATAAAATTGACCTACCGGAATATTCTCGGCAAAGCGCCAAGATTTTCCTCCATCGTGAGAAATATTGAGTCCTCCATCATTGCCATTAATGATGTAATCTGGGTCTTCGGGGTGGATTAAAAACGCATGATGATCGGGATGAATCGTACCCCAATCGGCCATAATTTCCCAATGCGCCCCCGCATCTCTGGAATAACTCACCTGCGACCAGATAGAGTAAACACGGTCATCATTTACCGGGTGTGCATATATTTCATGATAATAAAAAGGACGGTTTCCAGCATCGGGTGCATCGGTAATGAAATTCCAATGAAGTCCGCCGTCATCGCTTCGATAGAAACCTGATTTTTTTGCCTCAATGAGTGCATATACCCGTTGTGAATTGGATTTAGGAATGGCCAAGCCTATTCGACCTAAATTGCCTTCGGGTAGTCCGTCTTTACTGGTAAGCTGCTTCCAAGAGTTTCCGGCATCCAAACTAACAAACAAACCACTTCCTTTTCCACCACTTCTAAACGTCCAGGGTTGTCTTTGGTGATCGTAGAGTGCCGCGAAAAGTTTTTGCGGATTTTTTGGGTCCATAATCAGCTCTGCACAACCTGAAAATTCATTTGAAAATAAAACCCGCTCCCAAGTTTCGCCACCATTATTGCTACGGTATACCCCACGTTCGGGGTGAGGTCCCCATATACTTCCGAATGCAGCTACAAAGACCTGTTGGCTGTTTAGGGGATTGATAACAATGCGGTGGATGTTTTTAGTGGCCTCAAGGCCCATGCATTTCCATGTTTTACCTGCATCTAAGCTTTTGTAGATTCCTTTACCGGTATTGTGGCTGTTTCTCGGGTTGCCCTCTCCGGTTCCTGCCCAAATTTCATCTGGATTTTGGGGGTTTACAGCAAGGGCCCCAATACTTTGTACATCCATATCATCGAAAATAGGCTCCCATGAAACTCCTGCATTGGCGCTTTTCCAAATGCCTCCGCTTGCGGCACCAATATAAATAGTATTGCGATCCGGGGCTTGGTTGAACTGTTTATGGGGAACCGCTATCGCCGTTATTCTGCCACTCATAGCGGCTGGGCCTAAATTGCGTTTTGGGATGTTTTGAAAAGTAAGTTCTTTTAATTCAGACCAACGAGAATCTGTTTTTTGTGCTATTGTGTAAAATGGCGTCAATAAAAAGAGCAATGCGGCGATATAGGTGGTTAACTTCATGGAAAAACAAATATAGCGAAATCGCAGTTTGCTCCGTTTTTTATCGAATAGGATAAATTTTTTATGGAAGTTAGAAGGGTAGATTTGCTTTTTGACTTGGTTTTTCCTAATTTGAATTTGTTAAACATTTATTTACCCTTTAATTAACATGCATTATGAGCAACAAAAAATCAGACAAAGGAAAATTATTTAAGAAGTTACACCAACTTCAAAAGCGTATGACCCGCATGACTTCTAATGATGGGCATTCAGAAGATAAATACAAAATCCGACAATCGAGGATTAATGACTTGATCGATGCCATTAAAGGAAGTGGCCGAAAAACAAGACCGATTTAAACCGTTTTTAAATCCATAAATAAAAAAGGTCCAACTTTACCGTTGGACCTTTATTTTTGCCCTATGCGCATTCCTTTCCGCCTTTTTGCATTCCTTTCTTTTTTTAGTATGTCGACAGCGTTTTTGTTTGGCCAGAATCCCATTGAAAATCAATTACTAGAGATAGATGAAGATGTTTTCAACTTAGTTGAAAGGAAAAAAGAGGCTAGGGCAAAACGAATTGCCTCAGACAGCCAGTTTATTGCTGAAATATACGACGAGGCTTTGCTTCGGGGTCATGCTTATGCCCGATTGGGTCAGCTATGTAAAAATATCGGGCCTCGTTTAAGTGGCTCAGATAAAACAGAATTGGGCTTGGACTGGTCTGTTAAGATGTTAAATATGTATGGTTTTGATTCTGTGTTCAAGCAACCCGTTATGGTTCCTCGATGGGAGCGTGGCATTACGCCTTTCATGCAAATTCAATCGGCATATTTAGCCAAAATGCTAGGAGCATTTAACAAGTTAGAAATAGACCGCGCTCAGACCATTATAAATAGAAGTTATTTTAAAACATCTCCTTACCCGTTAATGGAATGCAATGGATACTTACAGTGGTTGTATAATCAAGAATTGAGTCTTAAATCTTCCCTTAATGGAATTATGGCGGATTCTAAATTCCCAATGGAAATATCTGCCTTGGGGGGAAGCATTGGAGGAACGGTTTCTGGAAATATTGTACCCGTTAGAAACAAAGAGCATTTAGACAGTTTGGGTAAATTGGGACTTTTAAAAGATAAAATTGTATTGCTCAATCGGCCATTTGAAGAAAACTATATCAAAACATTCAAAGCATATGGTTCCTGTGTAACACAAAGGGTGTATGGAGCCATGTGGTGTGCCCCATTTGGAGCCAAAGCGGTATTGATACGGAGTTTGAGTAATTCTTGCGATATGCACCCCCATACAGGAGTAACCTATTATGAAGACAGTATCCGAAAAATTCCAATAGCGGCGGTTTCAACGGCTGCAGCTGATGCACTTGCTTTTTTAGCAGAGAGAGACCCTAATTTGAAAGTGGAATTTACCTTGAATTGTAAGATGCTCCCAGAACGCCTTAGCTCTAATGTATGTGCACAATTAAATGGAGGAAAAGACCCTAAGGAAATCATCGCATTTGGAGGGCATTTTGATAGCTGGGACGAAGGGGAAGGTGCGCATGACGATGGTGCCGGAATCATGCATTGCTTTGAGGCTTTGCGCATTTTGAAAGTTTTGGGTTATCAACCCAAACATACCCTCAGAATGGTCTTTTGGATTAACGAAGAGAATGGTACCCGTGGTGCTTTAGAGTATGCACGGGCAACTCAGGAATTTGGCGAAACCCATGTGGCTGCTTTTGAAAGCGATCGGGGAGGGTTCACACCACGTGGATTTGGACTTGACTCGGCGTTGATGCAAATCATGGAGCCTTACAAAAAGATTTTCGCAGAATTTGGTATAACCGACTGGGAAAATGGCGGTGGAGGCGTAGATATTGGTCCGCTTAAGAAACAAAACCCCAATTTGCCTTTAGGAGCGCTTGCCCCAGATTCTCAGAGATACTTCGATGTGCACCATGCTCCAAGTGACGTGTTTGAAAACGTGAATAAACGCGAATTGGAACTTGGAGCAGCGGCGGTAGCGGCTTGGATTTATATTACAGATAAGTCACTAGAATGAGGGTTTCCCATTGCTTTCATCCAACGCAGATGAGATGCAACAGCACTCCCAAAACTCGGCATTTCGCTGTATTTAACACCGTGTTTTTTACATAATCTTTTAAGTATGGGATTGATGTTAGGGTAGTGTACGTGTGAAATTTTTGGAAATAAATGGTGTTCTACCTGAAAGTTCAAACCGCCCATAAACCAGGTGGCAAAAGCAGATTTTGTAGCAAAATTATTGGTCGTTAATACCTGATGCACGGCCCATTCATTGGCGATTTTTTCATCGGTTTCGCTGTATTCTAAATTGCTTTCAAAATGCATACCTTCAACCGCATGAGCAAGCTGGAAAACAACCGATAGCAAAATTCCCAATACTACATGAAGGGTAACAAACAACATAAGCCCATGTACAGTACCGAAAAAGTATATCGGAGCAATTATATATACGAAGGCATAAAACGACTTGAAACCCCAAAAGGTTAAATGGTCGATGGCGGTCATTTTGGGCATAGGTTGTTTATTGACCTCCCCTTTGGCGTATTTAATACTGTCATTACCAAAAAGCCACCAGATCGTAGATATAGCGTACAATCCAAACATATAAATATGTTGAAAACGGTGTGCGGGCTTGAAGGTTTGGCTTGGACAATGTCTAAGCATCGGTGATTTAGCAATATCGTCATCTACGCCATCTATATTCGTCCAAGTATGGTGCAAAACATTGTGTTTGAACTTCCAAATAGGCGCATGTGAACCTAAAAGTCCAAGCGTGTGTTGAAAAAGATTATTCACCCAAGGTTTTGAAGAAAAGCTGCCGTGACAAGCATCGTGCATAACATTAAAGCCGGTAAACGCATGCATGGTGCCTAAAAGTGCAAAAATGAGGTAGTTCGCCCAAATGGGAAAATTCCCCCAGAAAGACAATGCCAATAAAAGGGGTATGCCCAATAAGGCAAAGGCAGTTTTGCGATACAATTTACCATTTCCCGTTTTAGCTTGATTACTATTACGAAAATATTGGTCTATTTCAGAGCGCAGCTCGGCGTAAAAAGTGTTGCCGTTATTGATAAATCCAGGTTTAAACGTTGACATATACGCAAGTTAATTAAAAGGAAAGGGAAAAAAACCAGTTTGTGATTGTATTGTGAATTCTGTTTAGGATTTAAGGGGCGAATGACGGGAATTATCTTATTTTTGTTCACCCTCAAGCAAATTTATGGACTTAGTAGAAAACGGCAGTATCGATATACATGTAAAACGCCACCCTTGGGAATTGGCGCGATATGAAATCATTAAAGAGAAGGTGGCCCGGATGTTGGCGAATATGCCCAAAGACCTCACACCGGTTTTAGTGGATATTGGATGTGGTGATGCCTTTGTGGTACAAAAGTTGTTTCATGAATTTCATGCTCATTGGCTCTCTAATACCGATTCAGTTTTTGCAATCGACATCAATTTTACGCCTGAAAATATCATAACCTTGCAATCGGTGAATGATAAAGTGGTGTATTTACAAAATATTTCGGAGTTGAAAGTTGAATCAGGCAGATCTTATATTGTTTTATTGAATGATGTAATAGAACATATTGAAGATCATAAAAGCTTTATTGCAGTTTTAGATTCTTGCTTTGAGAAAGCTTCTCAATTTCAATTATTCATAACCGTTCCTGCATATCAACATTTATTTTCTAATCACGACGTGGATTTAGGCCACTTTCGTCGGTATCGCGTAAACCAGCTGCATGAATACGCGAGGACATTGAAAATGTCGAGCAAAGATTCGGGTTATTTCTTTTTGAGTTTGTTTTTGGCGCGTTCGGTGGTTAAAATATTTGAAGCGCCCATAGATGAAAACCGACAAGGAATAGGGGTTTCTGCATGGAACGGAGGCGCGTTAGCTACATTTTTGTTTAAATCGATGTTATTATGGGATTACCGTTTGGGTTCCTTCTTGAAATCATTAGGAATTAAAATCCCAGGTCTTTCCACCTATATCGTAATGGATCGCTGATACTATGAAAGCGGCGTGTTTAATCCCATGTTATAATGAAGCCAATCGCCTCGATACCAAAAGGTACAAGGACATTTTTAAAGACGCCTTAGACATTCATTTTTACCTGCTCAATGACGGTTCTTCGGACGATACGTCTCGTGTTTTGAGGGAAATTTCCCAAGATTTTCAAAACGTATATGTATTTGATTTCCCTGTAAATAGAGGCAAAGCCGGCGTTATACGCGAGGCAATGTTGCAATTACAGAAAACCGATTATACTTATTTGGGTTTTTTAGATGCAGACTTTGCAACACCCTTCGAAGAATTTCAACGGCTATTGGACATTGCCAAACACGGAGGTCAAGACATTGTTTTTGGCTCGAGGGTGAAATTAAAAGGATGGAATATTTCTCGAAATCCTATTCGACATTGGTTTTCGCGTATTGTATTAACGGTGGTAGATACACTATTTAGATTGGAAATATACGATACCCAATGTGGTTGTAAACTTTTCAAAAGATCGCAAATTGCCACGCTTTTTGCGGACCCTTTTGTAACCAAGTGGTTGTTTGACATCGAAATATTTATCCGCTATTCAAGGTCGGTTTCCGATTCCAATATTAAAGAGATTCCCTTAAACACATGGACGGAGATAAAGGGCAGCAAATTGAAAATAGGAGATTTCTTGCAAGTACCCTTGAATATTCTAAAGTTGTATGTGCATTACCGGTGATGTAATTTAACAAAAGGGCCCGCTCTTAAAAGCAGGCCCAACTTCGAAAGTACTTTAAGGTTTCGAAGATTCAAAGTGAAGATTGTACGTATAACTCAGTTGAATTACATTCGTGTTTTCATAAACGGTTTTAAAGTCTCTTTGGTGTAGATAACCTAATTGTATATTCTTGGAGCTGCTCCAATGATACCCGATTCCGAGATATACCCAATTTCTGGCCAAGGAAGTGAATTGAAGGTGCGGATTGGCATTAATCCAAAGTTCGTCAAAAACATTTCCGAACCATGCTTTCGAGCTGCCTATGGGTATTGTACCACCAATGCGATATCGAAATCGATTAGAATATTGATGCGATACGGAAGGATTATACTCTTGGTTTCCCTGTGAATCTCTAGAAGTGATGTATTGTTGCATCCAGCGATTTTCCAAGCGAAAACGTTGATACCCCTTAACGTTTTCAATTTCGAAATTATGGAAGATTTGTTCCCAGATATTATTTTCATAGGAGTTCAAGCAATTGTTTAAATAAGTGTTTATAAAAGTATATCCAAATGAAACTTCTGTTTTTTGAAATAAATGATAATCCACCGAAGGGCGAAATAAAAAGTTTTTATGTTCTAAATTGGGCAATTGCGTTCTTTCATGAATTTCGATGGAACTTGACCATTTCGGTGTGTAGAATTGCCGGGTATATAGAAAATACCATGAATTTGGCTTTTCGTAGGATTCTGTTTGGGCATGAATGGAATTGGATAGTACCATGATAACCCCAATAAAAATATAGAATCTTGTTTTCATAACAATCCTATTTCCTTTTGCGAGTTGCCAGCGGGTGATTGGAAACGGGTTTCATCTCAGAAAGGCCGATGATTTCAAAGGCATTTCCAGATTCTGTCCATTCCAATTCCAAATGTTCCACGAATTCCATAAATGGATTGTCTACTAATGCACATTGGCTGAAATCCAGTATGAGGGTTTTATTCTTTGGCAGGTCCCCAAAAACACCTTTAAAGGTTAGAATATTAGTAAATATCGCAGAATCAAGAATTTGGACTCTAATAGAAGTTTCATTTTTTATTATGTGATGTTTAGAAACAAAAAGGGATCTAAAAGGTGCACCGCCAATCAAATGAAAGAGCAACTTGGTAAGGATTCCTGCAAAAACACCAATTAACAGGTCCGTACCCAACGTTGCAAAAATGGTAACGAGGAATATTACGAGTTGTTCTTTTCCTAATCGATATGTTTGAATGAATTCCTTTGGACTTGCGAGTCTGTATCCAGCAAAAATCAACATCGCGGCCAGTGCGGTATTGGGAATTAATTCTATAGCCGGAATAAGTAACAACATGGCCGTTAGGAGAAAAAACCCATGGAAAAAGTTTGATCCTCTACTTTTTGCGCCAAAATCAATGTTTGCCGAGCTACGCACTACTTCACTGATCATAGGTAATCCACCCAGTAGTCCACTTAGCCCATTGCCAACCCCCAAGGCAATAATATCTCCATTGGGATTTGTTTTGCGTTTCATAGGGTCTAAATCATCAAGTGCTTTTACTGTAAGCAGAGATTCTAAACTGTTTACAAAGAGGAACATAAATACATATTTCCAAAACACCCAGGAAGAGATTAAATCGAAGCGAGGAGCAAAATGGATATTCCCCCAAAAATCACCAATTTTAACCAAGGCATAAGCCGGTTCTTCAGTTTTTAAGTGCCAAGCTAGAGATAATGGAACGGTTAGGAGCAACACAACCATTGGGCCTGGTATTTTCTTTAGGATTTTGAATTTTAGGAATGGAATGATGAATAATACGAATAGGCCAAAAACGCCAATAATTGCAATATGGGGATGTGCATTTTGAATGAATTTTGGAATATCTAGGAGCAATTCAATAGGAGATTCGCCCCTGTAAATTAAGGGGTCATCCCCAAGAAGTACCGGTATTTGTTTCGCTATGATTATTACCCCTATAGCGGCAAGCATACCATGAACTGCCGAATGAGGGAAAAGTTCCGCCAAAGAACCAAATTTTAGATAGCCCATTATAACTTGAAGGATTGCCATAACAATTAAAATTCCCGATAAGTGTCCGAGTGCCTTGGAGGGATCGTCTATTTTTGAAAACTCTAAAATTGCACCAGCACAAACAGTTATCAATCCCGCAGCAGGACCTTTAATGCTTAAGGGTGAGCTTTTGGGAAAGAAACTTACGGCGAGTCCACCAATCATGGCGGTTAATATTCCTGCGGCAGCGGGAAATCCGCTTGCTTTTGCAATTCCAATACTCAAGGGTAAAGCTAATAGGAATACGAAGAAACCTGAGGATATATCATTTTTCCAATATTGGAAAATAGTTGTGTTTTTTTGTGTTTTCATTTTAGGAGGTTAGTTTGTTAGTTGGGGTAAAAGGTTCGGGATTTTTTCCCATGAAAATTCGGGCATAAACACGTATCAATGTTATGCCAGATAAAATGTAACTGATAGAATAAAAAAGGGTTAAAAGGATTTGATTTTTATGAATATGACTAAAGAGTAAGTCCTCGCCAATTACCGAAGGAGTGATAGGGAAACCCATCATGCATAAGATTCCCAATAGAAATAAATTTGTTTTATTGGGGTATAAGACACTTAACCCTTGATAATTATATAAATGCAATTCCAAGCGCTGTTTATATTTCAGTCGATATAAAACCATAAAACTTATTAATGCGCCCAGCACAATCCCGCTTAAATAATAAAAGGATTCCTGTAATTGAACTTTTTCATTCATTGAAATGGCTGCAACCATAAATACGTGACCCGTAAGTATAAAACCTATGGACCATAATGCATTTTCTCGCTCGGAGAATGCCTTTAAGGCAAGCAAAAAAGCGATTCCCGATAGTAAATGAGGAAACACCAAATGATTAAAAAAGTGTAGTTGATTTATTTGAGAAATGAATAAAACAATCGCGATACTCCAATAAAGTGCAAATATTTTAAATGTATTCGGTTTTTTTAGGAATTGAATCGAGCGACCGAGGTTTTTCAAGGGGTTAAAAATCCACCTACTTAAATGGGAGTCAAGGTGAAGTTCCATTAAAAAATACATGTAATACCGATGATAAAACTTTTTAAAGAACGTGTTAGGTTTGGTTTCTTTTTCTTGATTCGACAGGTATAACTGTTCTTTTATTCGATACGCGACGATAGAGGGAGAAATTAGTAATTGGTATGTGCGTAGTAACGCATTTCCAATGATATGAATGAGTACTAAGTCGATAAATCCTAAGGCTAATTCTATAAAAATCAATCCAATTTGAGCAATTGAGGCATATGCAATTTGCGTTTTAATGGTGGGTTGAACGCGTGCAATTAAGTGGGCTAAAATTGCCGTTATTCCCCCCATAATACCTATTAACAATCGAATGGGTATTTGAAATTCCCAAAGTGGAAAGGACCTGATTAATAAGAACACCCCGAAGTGAACGGAAAGCGACCCGTAAAACACCGCACTTGATGGGGTGGGTCCTTCCATTGCCCGAGGCAACCAAGAGGAAAAGGGCCACTGTGCCGATTTCACCCATGCAGCGAGTACCAGTCCAATTGAAAACCAATAGCCCACCCATGTTTGTGCAGTTAATTGATTGTTTACGAGCGTTGCATTATTCAGTTGTGAGAAGGTAATATTCTCATGCCATAGGTGATGACTTGACCAAATAGCGATAAGGATTCCAACATCGCCAATGCGATAAATTGAAAACACCCGTACTGCATGTTTTACGGGTAAATACCGATTTCGATAAAAAGCAATAAGTAAGAATGATGAAATACCGAGTACTTCCCAACCGACAAATACATTTTCTAAGCTTCCTGCTAGTGTCGTGTATACATAGCCTGAATAGAAAAGCATTATTAAGACAAAAAAGCGTTTATAGCCTTTTTCCTTATGCATATAAAAGCTTGAATAATGCAGAATAACAAGCGAAATCATATTTCCTAAAAAGAGAAATACAGCTGTCGTTTTATCAAAATAGAAATCAATGAAGAAGACAAAATGCTCGCTCCTATACAAGGACCATTCTTTTATATTTATGGATTCATGGCCCGCACGAATCCAAGTTCCAATAAAGAAAAGAATGCATAATCCTTGAATTATATTGGTAGCTATTGCTATGTTAGAGATTTGTTTTTCATGGAAATCCTTGAAAAAATTTAAAATGATAAAAGCCGAAATGGGCAATATGCAAATTAAAATCAATAAAAGCTCAAGCATATTGGGTTTCCTCCATATAAAATACCGGTAAATCTTCCGATTCTCGTGAAACATAGGGTACCCAATCTTGGATCGTTGAAAGTGTTAGACGTTCGGGTTCATAGGCCTCGAAAGTGCCATTTTGCCAACGATGCCAAGTACCTAAATCGGGGTCTTTACAGAACAAGAACAACCATTCTCCCGTATACCATTTTTCTATGTCTGGATTCTTTCTTAGAATCTCCTGTATTTTTTTGGGACTTTGCTCTACAACAACAAGCAGTCGCATCGGATTGTGAATGCTAATCATTTGTTCAGGTAGACCCGTTCTGAGGTCTCCATCAATGCCATTGGTTACACCAATCAATCCCATTACGTTTTGCGGTAATTTAGAGCCAGCACCTAAATTACTCGGATCCGTGCTCGAGAAATAATATTCTAAATTTATTCCACCACAAACATTGGTAATCGCATTTAATGTGGCGCTTAAAATGGAACCGTCTTCATCAAAATGGGCATCATAGGAATTTAGAAAGGCACGTCGGTCATAAAATAAGTGTTTATTGTGTTTTCGTGGTCCAATTATACACAATGCATTATTTGAGTGATTCCATTCGGGCCTTGGTTCAAACAAGGAAACGGATCGTAATTTGATTTTTTCATGAATTAATGAAGGTGCTTTTCTGCTTTTATCGAACCCAAATTTGCGCCCTCGTTCCACCGCATTTTTTATTAATGCTTCGTGGAAGATTTTCGCGTTGTTCTCATGTGCAGCGCGTTGGGCATTTGTTAATTGTTCAAGGTCGAAGAAAACGATTTCATCACGAGTAGTATCGTGAACGGCCCCTACAAATCGTGTGTTTTTAGGAATAGATATGCCACGTGATTGCAAAAAATTGCGCACTTCCAATTTATTTGCCATAAGGGCAATAGCTCTGGCGTTTATGGAACCATTTCTTCCGTTACAAGCACCACAATCATATCCCGCAAAGTGGGTGTTGTTTACGGAAGAAGCTCCATGTCCCACGATGTAGACCAGTTCTCCGAACTGTTCAACCATACCCATTCCTTTCAATAAGGACTCAACCGCATCCACCTGTTCGGATAACTCAAATCCCCACTTTAAGTTTTTTGATTTTAGGGATTCATTAGGACAATCATGAACTTCAAAATTGATTTTAGCATATTGATCTTTTTCGGACTGTGTGGCATCTAATACCTTTCGGGTAAAAAACACCTTTTTAATCAATTTTAGACCGGCCGAATATCCGCTTATGTGTGGAATCCAGAGCTTTCTTTCCCCCTTTTTTCCTTTATGGCTTAAGTGAATATCGTAATCAGATACAGTGGAATCTTTCCATTCGCTGATTACGTGTTTGGGGCTAATGCTTGCTGGACACATTTGAATTAAATTATGCGCCTCGAAGGGTAGAAAGTAAAAAGGCAATTGGAAATACCCGGGTGTGCCAAAAGTTTCACAATTCGGATCCAGATGTTCTAAATGTCTTCTTAAAGAGCACTCTCTGTCATCAATACAAAAACAAGCTTGAAAACTCAAGTTGGTTTTTTCCTGTTTTTTAATAGCGCTCAAACCAAATAATACGGAATCAAAACAGGAAAACTCCACAGCTTCCTGCCAGAGGTGTAGTACGTGATATAAATTTTCATTACTTCTTGTTGATTTGTGAGCTTCAAAATCCGGATATTGGTCCAAAGGTTTCCAATCCAATCCCTTTTTTGTATACAACACATCCAATTCCAACAATAATTGAAATAGTAAGAATTCATATAGACTGGCTTTTCTGTGTTTTAATAGTAAGTGATCGTTTTTTTCAAGGAACCGAACCATACCAGACCAACCGGGATGTGCAAAAAGTGCATCTTCCATATAAGCCTCGTGCAAGTTCTTGTTTCCTACTAACTTGTATAATAAATCGCTTAAATTTAACTTCGGATTGTTCAAAAGTGCCCGTACTTCTTTTGAGTGAAAAATACAATTGGGTGTTTTCAATTCGAGTTCCCGAATACTGGTTAACAGGGTCTTTTGTGGACTAAAAGGAAAAGGAACCCTAGAAACCCCTTGGTCAAGGAAAGAACCCATAATTCTAAATAGCGAAGTATGGATTTCTTTCTCAATATTCAAGTGAGCCAAACTTTTCCATTGACCTCTTATTCGACCCACTTCTGCTTGGGGGAAATCGTCAAAGTGTTGGGTTAAAAGTGCCTCTTTAATAAAGGGTAATTCCTCTAAAGTATGATATCTTAAAATGATTTTTTCCAGGGTGTTCCCAGAAATTTTACCCGTTTGATAGGCTTTCCTATAAGATTCTAAATTTCGATAAACTCGAAAACCAAATTTATTCCCTGCTAATTTTACCCCTTCTTTAAAGGAGAATCTTTGAAAAGCATGAAGCGTATTGTGATGTACAAAATTATTTAAAGGGGCTTGACTAGGTAGATATATACCTAAATTTTCTAACATCGATTGTTCGTCGATGATTTTATTTTGTGTTGTTTGCATTGCATAAGTAAAAGGTGAAACGAATGAAAGTTCCTTTCGCATTTAGCGAAAATTAAAAGTACACCTGAGGTGTTCTAAGCCTTTTACTTAGCGGGATTAATTTTGAGCTGTTTGTACAGAATGTACAGTTTTTGGAAAATTCTATTTCTAAAAGAGTTGCTGTTTTGATGATGGACGACACCTAAAACAATACGGTTGCAGTTTCTATTAGATAGAATTTCGTAGGGGTTCTCATCCTCTTCACTTACCTCTTCTTCAATGTCAAGAATTGTATCAATTTGGGCGGTGTTCAAAACCATCCCAGAGTTCTTTGAAAAATCAAATTGCTGATTTTCAATAATTCGATGAGATGTGTCCGTTGACGAAAAGCCAACGTTTAAAATAAAACCGAACAGCAAAAACACAAGGGCTCTAATTGAGCCGCATATACCCGTATTATGTTTTTGTTTGGAACACATTGCTATTTCCGCTGCAAATTTAAGTAATTAGGTCGTCTAATGGAGATCGAGCGCCATAAACTGGTCGAAAACCACAAAAAATCAGTTTTTTGCATTATTTAAACCAATTTCTTGTGGTTTCAACACGTATTTCGGGATTAATCTTTGATTAAAAACGGCGTTTTGCCATCAGTTACGATCACTTTTGCATTCGGAGATTTGCTTAATTTGTCGAAAGCATCGATGCTTCGCATTTTTAATATTTCAGGAGTAAGACCTTCGGCTTGAATTAACTGTGCATCCCGGGTACCTTTGGCCTCAATAATTTTGCGCTCCGCTTCTAATTTTTCTTGTTGCAATACAAACTCCATTCGCATTGCATCTTGTTCGGCTTGAAGTTTTTGTTCAATTGATGTAGCTAAACCTTTTGGCAGGGAAATACTTTTCATTAATACATTTTCTACCAACATGCCTGAAGATTGTAGGTTGTCTTGCATTTTATTCAAAATGGACTTTTCGATATCTGCGCGTTTTCCCGAATGCATATCCTTCGCAAAGTATTGAGCGCAAACATCTGAAGCAGCGGATCTGAATATAGCGGTTATGATAGGCTCATAATCTGTACCGTATTGAATGAGCAAGGTTTTGAATTTTTCCTGTTCAATTCGATACAAGATACTTATATCTGCTTGTACACTTAAGCCTTCTTTACTCGGAAGATTTAAGGTGAGTAATAAATTATTCGTTTGTGTAGAGGTTTTAATAACGCGGGCTAAGAGCGGGTTATAACCGATTAAGCCGGCGGTGACCGGTTCCCCTTTGAATTTTCCAAAGCGTTGTTTGATGCCTACCTCTCCAGGCTGGATTATGGCACAGTTGTTGAACAATAAGATAATTCCAAAAAATGCAGCGAACGGGATGTTTTTAGTCATTGGTTATTGATTTTTGTATTCCAATTACATTCATTTTAAGTGGTTTTACAAAAGTCGAGACCTCCGATATGTTTAATATGAATATTCTTTCGATGAATGCTTGAATTTTGAACTTATTTGGGCAAAAGTTCATTCTTTCTAAGGATCGTCTGGATTTCTTTATTCCAAGCGCTTGGATTCGCACAATAGCCGTTGCGTCCAATGGTAATAAGCCAAGTATTAATGCTTTGCGGCGTTTCTATAAGTTTACTGTAATATTTCCTCGATTTAACGAGTTCACAGAAAGCAATAAATGAGGCGGAATCGTTTTCAAATTGTTTATACCGAGAACGCGTTCCCGTGGTTTGGAGCAGACTGTTTTTACCCGCAATGCCATGATGGTTATTCAGGAGCCTACACACTTTACTATTACCGTAGGCAGACTCTTGCATGGCAACGCCTAAAATAACTTCACTAGGAATTTTGTAGGTACTGGCAAGAGAGTCGCAAAGTGGTTTGAAGGCAGCGATATAGGTTTGTTGGGTATATCGGTTTTTAGGTTGGGCTTGCGCCCAGAACGGATGGATAAGGAATAATCCCCAAATTCCCAATTGCAATAACCCAATACCTATTCGTTTCATAACTTATTTCTCCATCATGTCTATGCCCATTTCTTTTAATCTGCGATAATCACGTTGGAAGATAAAGTTAAATTCCCTTACCTTTTTCTCAATCGAACTTTTGAGGAATTGATGGGTATAGCGGATCGTAATATTATGGGCCGTGAAATTATGTTCGTTATTGGTTAAAGGAAGGGTATATCCATATCCCAAATTAAAAATGCCTAATACACTTAATCCGATTTCAGGTCGAAGGGCTACATTCAATTGATTGAGATTATTTTGAACTAGAACGGACTCAATTCCCCAATAACCTGCGGATTTGGCTTTGGTGTATCCCAAATTCAAACCCAATCGCGTTTTCTTGTTGTCGGGATTATAAAGCATTACGTTTGTGTGAATATGGGTGTAAGTCAGAGGTTTAAATAAATTGCGTTTGCCATATCCTAAGCCTATATCCCAAGAACCAAATCCTTGGTAGGTATATCCAATACTCGGATGATATCCTTTTAATTCAAATAGAGAGGAATAATCGCGTTTTACAATTCCGTAAATTTCTTTGCTGTAACGGATTGCCTTGACGATTTTTTGGATATCACGTTTGCTTAATTGGAATGTTTTAGGAATGACGGTGGTGTCTCTTTTAGGGTTGAGCGTGTCTTCTGGAACATCTTCTATTGGGGAATAGGTAATATCGATGGCCGTGGTACCATCTATACTTTGTGCTTTAAGATGGGTATCTAGGATAATTGATAGCATCAAAGCAAGAAAGGGTAAACGGGAATGGCTCATTGGGCTGTTTTTTGAGTTAGGGTAAATGTGAATAAGGGTTTTGTTGCTTGGAAATCTAAATAGGCAACGAAAATACGAAATTAATATTTCCCTTATTTCATGGAGAATTTTTTAAAACAATCCCTAGCTATCTTCAACACAATCTATGTTTCGTACTAATCAGTACGCTGCTTGTATGAATTGGATATCAATAAAATGAAGTATCCAAACAAAACAGACACTATGATCAGGGTATTATTCAGAAGACCTTCAACAGAAAAAGAGATCTTGATGAGGATGGTCGAAATCACAAATCCAGAGTTGCGAATGATCTCATTGAATTTATCCGAGTATAAAAAAGAGAATAATAAAAGAAGTACATCTATGATAATGAGCAACATGAAGAAATCTTCAAAAAAAACATTATTGATTTTTTTGAACGTGCTGATATCACTCCAATGATTGTGATACGAAACGATTAGCCAATCAAGAAAAGCATAAATAGATAAGAAAAGTACAATAGGGATTAAAACAATGGCGATACTTTTTTTCAGTTTAATAAATTTGTCAAGAGCGCTAACTTCATTCGGTTCGGATTGTGCGCTATGCTTTTCTATGGCACTGTAAAACAATCGGATTAAGAAAAAAAGTATCAGAGCCGTAGCAACATCAAAGGAAAATTGGAGGTCGTTTTTCAAGTGGAACCATTCGGAGGTGAGTTCCAGATTGCCAATATCTTTAAAAATCCTTCGAATTACAATAAGGGTTATAATTTCATATTGTTTACCAATATAACTGGATATGGATTTTGGTAAATAATACACCAATAGGAATACCTCATAAATGAGAATGAAAGAGAAAGGAGTATAAACCGCCGAAATCGGGTTATTAGTAAGTGCAGATTCAAATTGAATGAGGTCTTGGCTGACTAAAAAAATCACCAACAAATGGACTAAATAGCCCAAAATAGCGATTCGAATTACCGTATGTTCCATAAGAATACGGAATTTTTCCGATAATACTTTTTGAGTGAATGTTTTAATCATCCGGGATATAATACATTTTGGTTGGATGTATTTACTTTAATATAACACACTAAAAGTCAATAAGTTTAAAAAAACACAAAAGTAGCCCTTTTGTGAACCGAGCTCCTATTAGATGTTTATTAAACAGCTATGCTTATCCATTGAGCTACGTGACAAAAGGAAGTATGTGTCATTTATAGGTAAGTAGCGAGAATATATAAATCCTTGTTGGAACAAACGTAAGGTTTATTCTTATATTTGGGGATATGGAAATTAAGCGAAGAAACTTTTTAACCCGATTGGGATTTGGTCTTGGTGCTTTGGTAACGGCTTCCTTTGAAAGTGCCACTTCGAATATTAAAAAGAAAATAGAAGCACTTTCACCAATTATCACGATGAAACCAATGGGGTTTCAATGGGATACCATGGATCCATTTTTATTCTGTGTTCACCATGAAGATCAATTTCCCAAAGGGAATATGCAAATGGGTCCTGCTGAATCTTTATCAGGGAGAAGTTTAGGCGATGATTTTATTATAAAAAATGGGTACCGGATGTATCATGGCAAACAGGTTCCTGGATTTCCGGGCCATCCCCATCGTGGTTTTGAAACCGTAACGGTAGTGCGCAAGGGAATGGTAGACCATGCCGATTCAATGGGGGCTGCGGGTCGATATGGCGATGGCGATGTGCAATGGATGACAGCTGGAAGTGGCGTGCAACATTCAGAGATGTTTCCACTATTAAAAAAGGAAAAAGACAATCCTTTGGAATTGTTTCAAATTTGGTTAAATCTACCTGCCAAAAGTAAAATGTCGGATCCTCATTTTACCATGTTTTGGTCAGAAAAAATCCCCAAAATACGTTTAGAAAACCCTTCAGGTAAGCATGCTTTTATTGAAATAATTGCCGGTAATTTTGGAGGGCGTAAAAGTTTGACTCCTCCACCTAATTCTTGGGCTTTTTCGGAAAGTAATGAGGTGGCAATTTGGAATATGATTTTAGAGGAGGGAGCAACTTTACAATTGCCAAAATCTAAGAGTGGGGTTAATCGTATGTTGTATTTTTATGAGGGAAATGCACTTACGGTATCGGGTACTCGAATTGGCTCGTATCAATCCGTACAATTGCGCGCAGAGTTAGAAACAGAATTGGTGGCCACATCAGGTGCTTGCAAGTGTTTAATATTGCAAGGCAAACCTATCGGAGAGCCCGTTATACAATATGGTCCTTTTGTAATGAATACCAAACAAGAAATCCAGCAGGCATTCGACGATTATCACCGCACCCAATACGGAGGATGGCCATGGCCTAAATACGATCAGGTGCATGATCGCAGTAAAGGCCGATTTGCCCGCTTTTCCGATGGACGCGAGGAGTTGCCGGTTTAGGAATTAAGTTTGTAGTAGCCCCGACGAGAATCGAACTCATATCAAATGTTTAGGAAACATCTATTCTATCCATTGAACTACGGGGCCAAGAGCAGTGCAAAAATAAGCATCCGGCCCTAGTTTCTCATAACCCTTCAAGAATTAAATAAAAATTGGCCTTACATGTGCCTTTTATGCATTACATACCCCGATTTCCACAATAATCCCCAATCACTGGTCTTTATAAAAACGGATTGCTCCACTTAGGATCCGTATACACCGCGGTACCCGAAAGCGTTTTCAAAAAAGCAATTAATTGCAATCGTTCTGTTGGAGTTACACTTAATCTTTGGGGAATTCCTCGAGGTGCAAGTCTGGGATCTATTTGGTTGTTTCCGGGTCGTATTAAAATCCGATTGTAATGACCAATTAAGGTTTCTAAGGAAGTAATACTCCCTGTATGCATCAAAGGTCCGTTTAAATTCCCATTTGGATTGGTAATGTCTCGAATACTCGGACTCCGGGTATTGTTCAAGTCGAGAGCATTGGGATCATTCAAATCCCCAACAAAACCATTATTTCGGGTATTAGGATCTATATCAAATTCGGGCGCACGATGGCAACCACCGCAACCCAAACCTCCTCCGATCCGAATTGCGGAGTCATCAAAAGTAGGGGGTGCATTGAACAACTGCATACCCATATTTTCCTCATTGCTGAAATTCGGTAGAGGTGCATTATTGGCATTTACCGGAACTTGCCGACGCCCTTGGTCGTATTTAGAATCAAAAGATTGGATACTCCTAATAAAAGCGCCTAAACATTCTTGCAAACGGGCCTCTGTTAATTTTGTGTCGGATGCACCGTTATAGGCCCATGAGCTTAACTCTTTGTAATAATCCAAATCGTTCAGTTTCTCTAATAAAACAGAAATTCCTGGGTCTCCATCCACACCGCTGTATCCCATTTCTGCGTGGTCCTGTATAGGTTGGGTTGTTTGAGCTTCCAAACTTGCGGCTCTTTCATTCCAGAAAAATTTGACTTCTCTGCTAAAACGCGTGTTGATCAATCGCATTGAATGTCGGCCAGTGAGGCCGTTTACCCCAGAACTGCGAACCGCAGTATCGCTAAAAGCAAATTCTTGTTTATGGCACGAAGCGCAAGAAATGCTGCCGTTCGTGCTTAAAGCCTTGTCGTAAAACAAAACCCTTCCTAAACTGGCTTTCTTATCATCAATTACCCCGCCATTATCGGCAAGAATATAAGCAGGTACCGCCTGATTGCTATAGTTTGAAGTTTGGTTTATTTGAATATTGCTGCCGAACATTCGTTTTATTGCGGCATCGCTAAATGAAGTTTCGGGTTCTACATTTTTAGTACAATTTGCTAATAATGTAAAGGCAAAACCGCCAATAAATCCGGCGCGGATAAGGGTAATTGCACTAATTTTCATAGAGTTGTTTTGGGTGAAGTTGGATAATTGATAAAGTATTTAGCTTATTATTGAGACGACGGAAGCAATCTAAAGGTTCAATAATTGTTGCAAGAAACAGAAATAATTACATAAACCAATTTCGGCAATTACTAAAAATAGTTAATCTTCAGGCCACAAACAGGTCTAAAGCCATATTGAAACTGTAGGCTCCCCCGTTTGAGTACACACCAAAATAGACATTTCCTTTGAATATCATTTTAAGAAAAAGTGATTGGTATTATGTGAGTTATTCCGATTTTAGTAGTTATACGTTTGAGATGCAAACGAAATATGGATACGTTGCTGGTTGGTAATGGAGGTCTCCTTATTAATACCCAACTTAAATTCGATAATTCAACTGAAATTGAAACATCCTTGGAGCGCTCATATCCGCTGGGCGGCCCATGAAAATTTGTTGGGTGGCATTTCGTACCTGCAAAAACATGTCCAAGTTTTCATTAAAAGGGAACCCAAAACGCACATCAAATAAATGCGCTGCAATTTGGCCATTGCGGAATTGGTTGTTCACGCCCTGTATCACAACATCTTCTAAAAATATCCGGTCTATATTCTCAAAACCGCTTTCGTAACGGTAACTCAAACCAAACGTAAAGGCTTTGATTTTGTATTCCACATCGGCACGAATAATATGCCGGTTGCGGTATTTCATAAAGGGCGTGGGGTCACTTGATAAATTGGCATAGCTTAGACCAGTTCCGTTGAAATTGAGATTGGTATCTATTACTTCGGGTAGAGAATAGGTATAACCCATAAACCACCGTATTTGTTGCACACCTTTAAATTTAAAGTCTCCTCCACTCTCAATTTCAAACCCTTGAATTACTGCCGGTGTTACATTAATGGATTTGAAACCAATTAGGGGAAACGTGCCGCTCGGCGCCCAATTATGAAAGGTGTATTCCATGAGGTTTTGCACATCCAAACGGTAATAGGCCAAATCAAAATATCCAGAAAACGACCCCCAAGAATTACGTGCTTTAAAGCCTTGTTTGATTCCAATTTCAATGTTTTGGGAAGTTTCGGGTTCTAAATTGGGATTGGGCAATACCGAAACGTTTCCAGTAGACGTCATGGTAAACAGTTCGGCCATGCTTGGAAAACGAAATCCTTCGCCGTATGAAGCGCGTAAAAAACTTCCTCGAGCGATTTGCTTGTTCAAACCTGCTCTGAAAACTGGCTTTTGTCGTACTTTCCCATCTAAATTAAAATATTCGTATCGAGCCCCCAACTCGGCAATCCACGTTTTTTTCTTAAAATTTAACTGACTGTATAAAGCGTGATTACGCGCCGTATGTTCTCCTTGAAATAATGGACTTTGGCTGGCTGTAAAAGTATTAACGAAGCCTCCTGTATAGTTCCAGTACTGCTTGAAATTGCGCGCACTGCGCCATTCAGAATAGTAGTATTGGCTTTGATTGTCTTGATTGTTATTGGGATCCTCGTTCTCTATGTCGTTGTTAACTTCGAAATACCGATTTTGAAACGTGTGTTTCCAAATCCCATTCCATTCCAAGATCGGGTCGAGATAAAAACGGCGACCGGTATTTTGGGTAACTGCATTGTTTTGAGAAGTATAGGCTTTCTGTTCGCTTTCCCAAAGAAGAAAAGAACCACTTTCACCCCTTTGAAGGTTACCATTTAACCAAAGTTTTAGTTTGGGTGAAAAAGCAGGCTCGTATCCATACCGCCATCCCAAGCGCACCCGATTATCGAAGTCGCCCATTCGATAACTGTCGTCGTTTAGTTGATTCCAGTTTATGGAAAGGGAATGGCGCCCTATTTTTTGTCGGTAAAAGCCATGTAAACCATACAAATAGCGGTTGTTATCGCTGAATTGTAAATGTAGAGGGGTTTGATACACCCCCCCAATGAGGGCTACTTGTAGTTCCGCTTTTGTAGTTATAGGGGCCGATCTCATATTTACAACCCCGTTAACGGCGGAAGAGCCATACAGCACCGAGCCCGCATTTTTAATTACTTCCACACTACCAATTCCCTCGGTAGGAAGGAAATTGAAAGGAACCGATCCGGCATCACCCGAGATCATAGGCATATCATCGATGCAAACCATCACCCGACTACCCGCACCATAACTCCAACCACTTCCATTTCGAATATTGATCTGATCATCGTTAATTACCACTCCAGGAACTTGCTCCAAGGCCGTATTCATGTTCGTGGTAATTCTATTTTCGATCAGGTAGGGTTTTAAAATGGAAAGTCCAACCGTACTCTCTTTTATTTTAGTCAATCCTTTGTTGGAACTCACCACCACACCCTCTAAATAGTCGAAGTTTTCGAGTTTATTGCTGTCGTTAAAAGTGCGATTCGGTTTGGGATTTCCTTGCAAAGGCATAAGTTCCCCTCCCATGTTAATACGTTCTCCAGAATTTGCGATTAGGAAAAAGGGACTCAAGGCGGCAATAAGCGCAGAAAAATGTTTCACGTTTTTGGTTTTACTTGTAACTTCGTGAAATTAAACTTAAGAAACATGATACGCAAATTCATTTTCAACAGCCTCTGCTTGGCTGCGGTATTCACCGTTGAACCCTTATGGTCACAAGACTGCACACCAGCAGTACTTTCTGAACCCGGGATAATGCCAGAATCTTTGCCTTTTGCGCAAAAAGACCAAGCGTACAGCGAAACGATTTCGGTTTTATTGTTTGCCGATACCATGGTTGAAGCCAACGGTCAAACCGTTAAAGCAGTTATCGATTCTATGGTACTCATCGATGTTATTGGGCTTCCCACAGGAGTAAATTACAGGTGCAAAGACGGTAACAAACGATTTTTACCCTTAACCCCAAGTTGTATTTCCGTATATGGAACACCAACGGTAGAAGGTACATTCCCCCTAGATATACCCGTAATGAGCTATGCCAAGGTATTTGGATTTGTTCCCATAAATCAAGGCGACACCATTCGCAATTATGTGTTAAATGTAAGCGGAGAAGGCGCATCCCTCGAGAGAATCAATCTTAATTCACTTAATTTATTTCCAAATCCCGCTCAAAACCGTTTATCTGTAATTACGGGGGAAATTCCCCGCATTCTTGCCGCGAATGGTACCGAATATGCATTACCTTGGGAGCAAAAAGAGCGTCATTTTGTCGGTGATATTTCTTCTTTGCCTGCAGGATTATATGTGGTAATTGCAAAAGGTCAATCCGCACGTTTTGTGAAAATGTAATGAGCAAAGAAGCATTTTTTGTAAAAATCCCCAGAAAAAAAGCCGAATTACCGGCAATGATTGTACTATTTATTATCTATTTAGTAGGATTTGCTTTTCATTATGATTTTTTTGATTGGACAGGGGGCTTGGTGTGGTCGGGTTTTGCATTGCCCTTATTAATGTGGATTTATCAAAAACGCAAAGGCGATTATTTTGTTCGTGTTGACGAGGAGGGTATTTCTTGGAGGGAACATTTCTTTTCAAGTTACACATATATACCTTGGAAATTTGTGCAGCGAATCGATTATTTGGTTTTTGAAATAAACTTCATGTTAAAAGAAACCGCGCAAGTCGTTTGCTTTGCAACCAGTGGATTAAGCGAGGAGGAAACTGAAGATTTAAAACAGCGAATTTCAGATATTATACAATTGCGGACAGAACAAGAGCGAAATGTCATTTAAACCCAATTTCAATTTTATAGAAGAATTGCAATGGCGTGGGCTATTGCACGACCAAATACCAGGAACAGAGGCCCTTCTAAATACGGAAAGAGTATCGGCGTACATCGGATTTGATCCAACCGCCGATTCTTTACACATAGGAAATATGGTTCCCATTATGCTGTTAACCTTATTTCAAAAAGCAGGGCACCAACCAATTGTATTAGTAGGAGGTGCAACCGGACGGGTAGGTGATCCAAGTGGAAAGAAATCCGAAAGGCAATTGCTTGATGACGAAGCCTTAAACCGAAATTTAGAAGGTCAGAAACAACAATTGATGCGCTTTCTTGATTTCAGTCATGCCGAAAACAAAGCCGTAGTCGTAAATAATTACGATTGGTTTAAAGATTGGTCTTTTTTAGATTTTATTCGAGATGTAGGAAAGCATATTACCGTTAGTTATATGATGGGAAAAGACAGCGTAAAGAACCGTTTAGAAGCAGGCGGACTTTCCTTTACGGAATTTTCATATCAGTTGGTTCAAGGCTATGATTTTCTTCATTTGTACCGTGAAATGGGGGTGAAATTGCAGATGGGTGGAAGCGACCAGTGGGGAAATATCACAACAGGTACTGAACTCATTCGCAAAACCATCCAAGGAGATGCGTTTGCGATAACAGCTCCTTTGGTAACAAAATCGGATGGTACGAAATTTGGTAAAAGTGAAGGGGGTAATGTTTGGTTAGACCCAAATAAAACGCCGGTATTTTCTTTTTATCAGTTTTGGTTGAATATCGCCGATGAAGATGCCATTAAGTTTATAAAAATATACTCCTTAAAGTCAAGAACAGAAATCGAAGACTTGATACAGGCGCATACGGGACATGAATATTTGAGAAGTCTGCAAAAAGCGCTGGCCGAGGAAATGACGATTCGGGTTCACGGTGAAGGGGCTTTGGAATTGGCTCAAAAAGCCACTCAAGTATTTTTCGGAAATGGATCTGAAGACGATTTGCGCAGTTTAGACGAAGCAACACTTGCGGCTTCCTTGGAAGGCATGGAACGTTTCACTATTTCAAAGGAAACGATTCATGCAGGTATAGGTTTGTTAGATTTACTAGCCCAGGAAACCGCTGTTTTTCCTTCAAAAGGCGAAGCGCGAAAAATGGTACAATCGAATGGTTTTGCTTTGAACAAATCGAAAATAAATGATCCCGATTATCAAGTGAGTTCCATGGATGTGCTACACGAAAGATTCTTGATTGTTCAGAAAGGTAAGAAGAACTATTTTGTAATTGAGTTAAATTAACCTAAGCTTTTTATTTAGCCCAAATAAGATTGTATCTTTGAGGGTATGAAGGGGATTATTTTAGCAGGTGGATCAGGTACACGCCTATATCCCCTAACCATGGCTGTTAGTAAGCAACTGATGCCTGTTTACGATAAGCCCATGATTTACTATCCTTTATCGGTTTTAATGATGGCCGGGATAAGAGAGATTTTAATTATTTCTACACCCTATGATTTGCCGCATTTTGAAAGACTTTTGGGAGATGGAAGTCGAATAGGATGTCGTTTTGAATATTCCGTACAGCCTTCACCGGATGGACTCGCACAAGCGTTTATTTTGGGGGAATCCTTTATTGGAAATGACGACGTAGCCCTTATTTTAGGCGATAATATTTTTTATGGAAGTCAGTTAAACGAAACTTTAAAGAGTTGTCGCAATCCAAATGGGGGTATTGTATTCGCTTATCATGTTTCGGATCCAGAACGGTATGGTGTGGTAGATTTTGATAAGGATTTAAAAGCACTGAGTATTGAGGAAAAACCCGAACAACCGAAGTCAAGTTTTGCAGTCCCCGGGCTTTACTTCTATGACAATTCGGTGGTTGAGGTAGCTAAGAATTTGAAACCCTCTCCACGGGGAGAGTTGGAAATTACGGATGTAAACAAACACTATTTGGCCCAAGGGAATTTATCCGTCCGTATTTTGAGTCGGGGTACTGCTTGGCTGGATACGGGTACTTTCAGCTCCCTGATGCAAGCAGGTCAATTTGTTGAAGTTATTGAGGAACGTCAAGGATTGAAGGTGGGTTGTATCGAAGAAATCGCATGGAGACAAGGGTTTATTGATTCCAATATGCTGATACAAATAGCACAACCTTTAAAAAAGAGCGGTTACGGCGACTATCTGGAGAAAATAATACACATTCAAACATATTCTTAATTAGTTCAAAAATGGATGCTTCACGTTGGTCGGTTGTTAAAGCCAGAATCCGAGATTTGGGTTCAAGGTATCAGCAGGTGCAACAAGAAAATCTGGATCTTGGCAATCAAGTTGAAATTTTACAGCAACATGTTAATGAATTAATACATAAAATCGAAAGTCAGAAATCTCATAATATGTCCTCTCAGGATTTGAGTTTGATTCAAACCCAAATAGAACGAAAGGATACCATGATTGATTCCTTGA
>JAULUW010000068.1:0-2376 GCA_032111345.1 Bacteroidia bacterium | reverse complement strand
GCCAAAATTTTGACTTTTGGATTAAAATAGGTTGTATAAAGTTGAGGAATTGTTTGAGGAGCCAAAAACCAATAAAGAGCCAAATAAATGAGGCGCCTAAATGTCTGAATACCGAATTAAAATAGACGATTTTAGAGGAAAAAATAGGCCAGTCCGATAGCGAACTCATGACCCATTGGTCTCGTTCCATTAGCGCAAAAGTGACCCATAAAACAAAATTAAACCAGGCCCAAATGCGGTTGTGTTGTTCAATTCCCCATAAATAAATACCCAAACTGAGAATAATAATTCCCAAAAAAATGAAAATATCGGCACGCTGATCTTCTTGATAATCGAATAAAACGAGAAAATAATCGGAATTCTTGGGGATCCAGGGCCCACGGAGGCGTAGGGGTTTGGATTTATCCACCTCCGCATTTCCAACAAATAAATCCAAACGCGGATTGAAAGCCTCATTGCTGGTAATCTCCGGAAAGGACAAATCGAAAATATTGTAGGCAAGTATAACGGAAGTGGTATCTTGATATCGATTCCAAACAGCCAAGTAAATTCCATTTTGTTCAATGAGTTCAAACAGATTTTCGCGGGTAGGTTGCAATTGGAAATCTTGCGAATTCCAAATTTCAGGCACGCCGTCTTGAAAACGCAATCCGATTAACTTCAAAGAATCGCATAAGCGCAAAAAATCCTTGGCCGAACCCTTGAGGAGTCGATTTTCATTAAAAGCCAATGCTGCATTGAGTTCCTGAATGTCTGTTTCTGCTGCTCGAATGATTTCATCCGATTTACAGTTTACATCTTTCTTATTGCTCAGGCGTTCAATGGTTCCGAAAACAAGGAAGGCAAGCCCCAAAAGGCCCAACCAAAATCCAGGTTTCCGCCAAATAACCATTATAAATATTTATTGGGAATCAAGTAGTGCTGCACATAATCCGCTATGGCCGAATCAAAATCCCAGAATGCTTTGGTGTAACCCGCTTTTTTGATTCGTTCCATCGAAGCTTGGGTGTAATATTGATAGGTATCTCGAATGTCTTCGGGCATGTCGATATAAGAAATTTCGGGGGGGATTCCGAGCGCTTTAAACACACCCTCTGCCAAAGCTAAAAACGTATGAGAGCGGCCACTTCCGAGGTTATAAATCCCAGAATTTTTCCGGTTTTCCATAAAATGCAGGAGCACCGACAACACATCCTTGATATACACAAAATCGCGGCGTTGCCCCCCATCGGCATAATCCTGCCGATAACTTTTAAACAAGCGCATTTTGCCACTTTCTTGGATTTGATGGAAGGCATGGAAAACGACAGAAGCCATGCGGTCTTTGTGGTATTCATTAGCTCCAAACACATTGAAGAACTTAAATCCTGCCCAAAAAGGAGGCGTTTTTGTTTGTTCTTGTACCCATAAATCGATTTCTTGCTTACTATTTCCGTATGGATTCAAGGGGTTTAATTTCGGGATTCCAGCTGGATCGTCATCGAAACCATGCTCTCCGTTGCCATAGGTGGCGGCAGAAGATGCATAAATAAGCGGAATTGATGCTTGGGTGCATATGTTCCAGATTTCTTTGGTATACTGCACATTCAATTCCTGTAAAACGTTTAAATCAAATTCATTGGTTTTAGTTCGAGCGCCAATATGAAAGATAAATTGCACGTCTTCTGCATGTTGATGCAACCAAGGGATGAAGCCATTACGGGGGATGCGTGCTAAAAGATTCTTATCGGCTAAATTTTGCAGTTTGTCGGTTTTCGAAAAATCATCCACTGCCACAATTTGTCCGTATCCCATCCGCAAAAGCTCACCAATTAAGGCAGAACCAATAAACCCTAGAGCTCCTGTTACGATAATCACGAAACAAAAATAGAGAAAATTAACGTGGAACGGATTTTCGGACCGGGATTATCGGGAATAGCGTTCTCTGCTGATGATTTTTTGAAACTCACGGAGCACTACTGCCTTGGCTAAATTTTCATCTGAATCGCCACCGAGTGTTTTCACAAAACGATATTGTTTTTCGGTTAAATCTACGCGGTAAACTATTTTCATCCAATCGCCGCTCTTCCCTTGCCTGATTTTAGAAATGCCCAAACTTAATTCGCTTAATAATGCTTCCCAAGTAGAAATATTGGATTTAAAGGTAAAGCCTGAAAGTCCAAAATCCTTTTCGATTTGTGCCTTTACCGCGTCAAGTCTAAGGGGTTCGGCTAATAGGGTTTGAAATTCTTGCAAATCTGTATCCACAACCTTTCAAAAGTATTGCAATTATTTCAATCTGCGGTATATAACGGCTTGGCTTATTCGGGAAATTTGTGGAAATTTGTCGGCTATGGAATTAAAAGACGTTGTATCGGTAACCGGTATGCCCGGTTT
>JAULUW010000067.1:0-10725 GCA_032111345.1 Bacteroidia bacterium | reverse complement strand
TTCTCCTTTGTAACGTATATGATTCCAGGCATGTTTGGGGCTCCATTGAAGGCGCTTGCCGGATATCTACCTCCAATGAGCACCCAAGACTTTCGATTAGACCGTGCAGCAGAATCCGAAGCAGGAATCTGTAAAACCCCAAAATACAGCGAATACTTGCACAGTCCTCATGGCATTCACAGCTATTTCGATTACGATGAAGCTGTTGCCTGTGCCCGCGAACAAAAGAAACCCTTGTTTATTGATTTTACCGGACATGGTTGCGTTAACTGCCGAAAAATGGAAGAAAAGGTTTGGTCTGATCCTAAAGTATTGTCCCTTCTAAAAGAAAAATACATCGTGGTATCCTTATATGTGGATGATAAAAAGATCCAACTCGATCCGAGTGCCCATTTTAAAAGCCGCACATCTGGAAAAACCATTACCACCTTGGGGGATAAAAATGCCGAATTGCAAGAGTACTATTTTGGAAAATCGACCCAGCCTTTATATTGCTTATTAAACTCCAAAGAGCAATTATTACAACCTGCTTATGGAGCCGATTATTTCCAATTTGAAGTAGAACCCTTTGTTAAATTCTTGGAAGACGGATTGATCGAATTTGCAAAAAAACCATAAGTATGAAAGCATTAGAACATTTCCTTGATGCTCAAAAAACGCTAGAGGCCTTTCTTTCTGACCCTACCAATTTTGAACGGATAGAAACCGCCATTGATGTGTTGGTTGCTTCCTTTGAAAAAGGAGGCAAGGTCATTTCTTGCGGAAACGGAGGCAGCCATTGCGATTCTATGCATTTTGCAGAGGAGTTAACCGGTCGTTACCGCAATAACCGCAAAGCCCTTCCCGCATTGGCCATAAGCGACAGCAGTCACATTACTTGCGTGGGCAATGATTATGGATACGATTATATCTTTTCGAGATTCATCGAAGCCCATGGCAAGCCTGGAGATGTACTACTGGGTATTTCGACCAGCGGAAACAGTAAAAATGTAATCTACGCAATAGAAAAAGCCAAAGAATTGGGAATGTTCGTTATTGCCTTGACCGGAAAAAATGGCGGACAAATAGCTGGAATTTGTGATTTAGAAATCCGCGCTCCACACAGTGAATACGCCGATCGCGCCCAAGAAATTCATATTAAAGTGATCCACGCTTTAATAGATGGTATAGAGTCTCGGATGAAATTACAGGATTAATTTATTGTTAGGGAATCCGAGAATCGCGTTATCTTTGGCCTTTTAATTTATGGGTATAAAACTGCGTTTAACCGTTGTTAACTTTCTTCAATTTTTTATTTGGGGAACTTGGTTGCTCACTATCGGAGCATATTGGTTTGAAAACAAACATTGGCCCGCACAAGATTTTGGACTGATATTTTCGACAATGGGAATTGCAGCTCTGTTAATGCCCACATTAACCGGATATATTGCCGATCGGTATGTATCTGCCCAAAGGTTATACGGGATTTTTCATATTTTAGGGGGAATTGGGCTCTTTTTCATCCCTATGGCTCAAGAACCTATGCAGGTATTCTGGGTGGTTTTAGCAACTATGTTGTGCTATATGCCCACTATTCCATTATCCAATACGGTAGGTTATCATTTATTGAAAACCAATGGTTTCGACATCGTTAAAAGCTATCCTCCCATTCGTGTTTGGGGTACTATCGGGTTTATTGCTGCATTGTGGACCGTTAGCTTGAACCATATTGAACAGAGTCCGTATCAATTTTACCTTGGGGGTGCCGTAGCCCTTATTTTGGGAATTTTATCCTTCACCCTACCCGATTGCCCTCCCTTAGGTAAGAAAAAAGAAGACAATCCTTCTGAAAAAAGCGCATTAGAAATGCTATGGAAAAATCCACAATTCGCATTATTCTTCTTTTTCTCAATGTTATTGGGTGCCGCATTGCAGCTCACCAATGCCTATGGCGATACGTTCATTCACAGTTTTAAACAAATTCCAGAGTTTTCAGATTCCTTAACGGTAAAATATCCCGCTATGATCATGAGTATTTCGCAAATAAGCGAAACCCTTTTCATTTTAGCTATCCCCTATTTTATGAAACGTTTCTCCATAAAACAAGTCATGTTAATCAGCATGGTTGCTTGGGTACTGCGTTTCGGACTTTTCAGCTTGGGAAATCCAGGCGACGGCTTGTGGATGATTATTGTTTCGTGCATCGTTTATGGTATGGCTTTCGACTTTTTCAACGTATCCGGATCTTTATATATTGAACAACACGTTGATGCCAAGGCCCGTTCTCGGGCACAAGGTATTTTCACGATGATGGTGAATGGTATTGGAGCGATTTTGGGAAGTTTAGGAAGCGGTTATATCATTGAACGTTTCTATACCCAAACAGCGGCAAACGGACAGCAAACACTGCTTTGGCCAGGTATTTGGTCGGCCTTTACGGTGTACGCATTGATCGTAACGGTACTTTTTGCCATTTTCTTCAAGTCGCCCACAAATAAAGTGGCCACTGTTTAGTTTGTAGGTCCTCTTTAAATGGGGGCTACTTATTATATGGATTTTCAGGTTCGGGTTCTAACTCCCAATCTTTAGGTTTATAATGCCATTCCGGCAATAATCTGCGTTCCCAATAGGGATATGCACCATAAGCGATTAACAATCCCGTAATTAATCCCGCCAAATGCCCTTCATGCGAAATGGAAGGCATAATGGGCAAAAGTCCCCACCACATACTTCCGTACCACAATACAATAACCAAAAACAAGGCCCGCATGCGTTTTTCTTTGGCTTTTAGGGCATGAACGGATAAAAATGCCGCGTATGCATACAACCATGTAGAAGCCCCTATATGGTGTTCTCCAAAATCTCCTAGCACGAATAGCAATAAAGAGGAAATAAAGAATTGAAGGACGAAAAAACGCCACCAGTCTCGTGGGAAAACCAAAACAAACAATCCCGACAATCCTACAAAAGAAATAATATTTCCCGAAAGATGCATCCAATCTCCATGTAAGAAGGGACCTGTAAAAGCGGTATAAAAAAACGGAATATTTCGGGTATGATTGCCCCAACTTTCGGCACTCGCGGCATTTTGATTCAGAAAAACAGCCAATAAAACAAGAGCGATTGATACCGCAGGAAGGAGAAGCCTGAACCATGTATGGAAATTCCACTTCATGGGTGATGTTGACATAAGGTTGGAATTGGAATTCAATTAGCGAATCGCTAATTTTTGGGTTTTGGTAGCGTCACCGCTTTTGATTTGAAGGAAATAAACGCCTTTGTCTAAATTGGCATCCATGACACTAATCCGCACACGGCCTTCCATAAAGTCTGCTTGTTTGAGGCTTTGGAAATATACCGTTTTGCCTAAAACATCGGAAATGATAATCACCGCATTGGGATATTCGATAGAGGAGAAATCTAAACTGATACTGAAATAAGACCCAGAAACGGGGTTAGGCGTAAGCGTAAATGAAGGGCCACCAGAGGTTAATTCATCCTCAATTACAGGAGGAACCTTTGCACTTATTGTATGCAAGGCCATGCCGGTTAGGAGGAGAAGAAAGAGTAAACGCTTCATTGCAACAAAATAACAAAAAAAAAGGCACTTATGCAAGTGCCTTTTTGATTTTTCTGATTTTAGATTACTCTGCAGTTGCAGGAGCCTGTTCAGTTGCAGTTTCAGTTGTAGCTGAATCAGAAGTAGTAGAATCAGCTTCTACTGCTGGAGCTTCTTCAGTTGTTGAATCCATAGCAGTTGAATCAGAAGGAGTGGTTTCAGTTGCGTTGTTACCACAAGCAGCGAACGTCAAAGCTGCGCAAGCTGCTAAAGCGAAAGTGATTTTTTTCATTTTTCTATTGGTTAATTTTGATTGAGTGTGCCGCAAAAATAAATCGAAAATCATACACTGCAAAACATTACTTGTTTTTTTTTCAAAAAAGTTAACTTTTTGATAATTAGCACCCTTAGCGGTGTTTCTGTTGGTGATTTGACCCTTGCAACGCTATTTCTGAAATTTTTCAGCGAAAAAACCACCAATTTTGTCTTTTAAATTGTTCTAATTTAACACATGCAAACAGTTGGAATTATCGGTAGTGGCATCGCAGGAATTGCCAGTAGTATTCATTTGGCCCGCAAAGGGTACTCCGTTCAGGTTTTCGAACAAGCGGCTACCTATGGTGGAAAAATGGGCGTATCGCAATTGGGTGACTATCGGTTTGACCTAGGTCCCTCCCTGTTTACCATGCCGCAGTTCGTTTGGAACTTACTAGATACCAATCTGAAAGAATCTTTCGACGTAATTCGTTTACCTACTTTATGTCACTATTTCTACGACCATAAAGAAAACCCCTTTATTGCAGATTCCGATATGCTGCAATTCGCAAAACACGCTTCTGCCTACTTCAACGAATCCGAACAGGATATACTCGATTTTATGAAGCACTCAAAGCAAGTTTACGACATTACCGCTCCTGTTTTTCTTGAAAACAGCTTGCATAAAATAAGCACCTATACCGCACCTGCAGGCCGAAAAGGCATTGCCAATTTATGGCGCATCAATATGTTTCAAACCATGAACGGTGCCCTTGAAAAACAGTTTAAAAACCCCGATTTAATTCAACTCTTCAATCGCTATGCCACTTACAACGGATCCAATCCCTATAAAGCGCCCGCCACTCTGAATGTAATTCCCCATCTGGAATTCTTCTACGGAGCCTATCTTCCCAAAAAAGGCATGCGGGCCATTGCAGATGTCTTATACGAACAAGCCCTGCTCCTAGGTGTTGATTTCCATTTCAACACGGCAATCGAACATGCAGAGGTAGACCCAAAGCAGCACATAAGCGCTTTGCATACGCAAAACGGAAATCGCGTTCCCATTGATATTTGTGTCGCCAATGTCGATGTAAAACTCTGGTATCAAAAAATCTTAAAAACCGAGCCTCCCAAACGAATTAAAAACGCCGAAAACTCCAGCTCTGCGCTCATTTTTTACTGGGGCATCAAACAAAAATTTCCGCAATTGGATGTTCACAATATCCTCTTTTCCAAAGATTATCCAGAAGAATTCGAAGCCATTTTCAACCGAAAAACCTTGCAAAATGACCCTACGGTGTATATCAATATTACATCAAAGGAAATCCCGGAAGACGCACCTTCCTATGGAGAAAACTGGTTCGTTATGATCAATGCCGCACACGATACCGGACAATACACGCCCGAATACCTCGCCGAAGCACGTAAACGTATCATTAACAAAATCAATCGCGCCCTTAAAACCGATATCGAACCCCTCATTGAAGTAGAAACCCTGCTCGACCCCGTGCATATCGCTTCTGAAACGGGCAGCGATAAGGGCAGCTTATACGGCAGCAGTAGCAACGACCGTATGTCTGCATTTTTCAGGCAATCAAACTTTTCCTCTGAACACAAAAACCTCTATTTTTGCGGTGGTAGCGTGCATCCAGGTGGAGGAATTCCGCTATGTATGATGGGCGCATCCATTTTAAACAAGATAATTCCTGATGCAAACCGTTGAAAATCGCTTTATTGCCGTAATCGGCATCGTTTATGTAGTAGGAATTCTCGGATTTATGATTCCCGCTCTAAATCCCCTTTTTATTACCCTCACTCCGTACAACCTCATCGCGTCCTTTATCATAGCATGGATTTTCCATAAGAAATGGGAAACGACGCATGTTGCAACGCTTATACTGATCGGAATTATGGGTTTTTTCGTCGAACTTCTGGGCGTGAAAACCGGGCTTGTATTCGGGAATTATCATTACGGGGCCACCTTCGGACCTAAATGGCAAAGTGTTCCCTATCTGATCGGATTGAACTGGGCCGCCATGGTATTTTATACCTCGAGCTTTTTAGCCCCGCGCATTAAAAATACCCTAATTCGTTCATTAGCAGGGGGTGCACTCATGACGATTTACGACTTTTTCCTCGAACCCGTGGCGATGCGCTACGATTTTTGGCATTGGAAAAACGGCATCATACCCCTACAAAATTATCTGGCGTGGTTCGTTTTTGCCTCGCTCTTTCATTTCCTTTTGAACGCAGTTTCCAAACCCATCAAAAACCGAACTGCCGCAACCCTTTTCTTTATTCAAGGCGGATTTTTCGTAGTACTTTACATTTTCGTGCGCTTGTTTTAAACCATCCTCTCTTTCTTCTCTTGGGAAGTCTAAAACGCCAGAGATGCTATCAAAGGTCCTTATTTTGAGATTATTAGGAATTTCCTGCTAATCCCTTTCAAAAAGATCTAAATGCGAAAATCTACGCGCTGAAACGCCAGGAGTTCCTACAACACACTTATAATTTCTCTAAAAAAGGCCTTAAATGCGAAAATCCACGCGCAGAGAATCCTAAAATCCACTGTTCAATCTCCAAAAAAAGAAGCGGCTCGAAAACCGCTTCTTTCATTTATGAATAAGAAATATTGTGTTATAAAGGACAATCCATTTCGCTGTACATAGCATCAATATCTTCCGCATAACGCTCCATTACCACTTTGCGTTTTACCTTCAAGGTAATCGTCATTTCGCCGCTTTCAATGCTAAATACTTCGCGCTTAATCAAGAAGTTCCGAATACGTTCAAACTTCGCCATACCCATGCCCAATTTCTTGGCATCCTCTGCAATCCATGCTCGCAATTCGGAATCGTGAATAAACATATCACCCTCTTTATCCAATAAAGGAAGTTTATGCGCCAATTTCACTTCCATGGTTTCGCGACTGGGAACGATGATGGCCGTTAAGTATTCGCGCTTATCTCCAATGATGAAAATTTGATCGATGCGATCGCTTTTCAAATACACATTTTCAATTTGCGTAGGATAAATATTCTTACCCAAAGACGTTTTCAACATGTTCTTCAAGCGGTCGGTAATCTTCAAATAACCCTTTTCAAATCTTCCGATATCGCCCGTATGGAACCAGCCATCTGCGTCGAAAACATTGTCGGTTTCTTCTTTATTTTGGAAATATCCTTTCATCACGTTGGGTCCTTTGGTCAAAATTTCCCCTTCCTCAGAAGCAAAATTCGGATCGAAACTATCGTAATGTTGCAGGGTGATAATTTCTTTGGTTTCGATATTTTGAATGGCCACAAACTGACGGGGGGCCACACGACCCACTGTGCCGTATACCTGGCGATCAAACTCATTTACCGTTACGAATGGCGAAGTTTCTGTTAAACCAAAACCTTCTTGAACCTTCATCCCTAAATTGGCAAAGAACTCTCCAACGTGTTTGGGTAAAGCGCCTCCACCAGAGGCAAACATTTTCATGCGTCCGCCCATTTTGGCTTTCACTTTTGAGAAAACCAATTTCTCCGCAATGCTTCGTTTGATTTCTAAGAAGGGTCCTACCCTGCGACCTTCGTCTTTAGTTACGCGCACATCCTCCCCTACAGATAAAGCCCAGGTGAATATTTTGGCTTTGATTCCTCCGCCTTCGGTGGCATTTTTAATTACTTTATCGTGGATACGCTCTAACAATCTTGGAACGGTTGCCATAATCGTAGGACGTACCTCATTGATATTGGTAGCTACTTTTTCAATACCTTCAGAAAAGGCCACTTGTGCCCCAACATAGGAACTCAAATACATGGTTACCATGCGTTCGAATACGTGACTTAAGGGCAAAAAGGAAAGGTACAGATCGGTCGACAAGATTGCCGGACACAAATCGATGGCATCGTAACAATTGCTCATGAAATTGTAATGGGTGAGCATGGCTCCCTTAGGTACGCCGGTAGTGCCACTCGTGTAAATCAGCGTGGCCAAATCATCTTTACCCACAACCGCAAAACGATCTTCGATTTCCTTGGCGTGTTTGGGTTCTAACTCATTGCCCCTTAGAATGAGGGTACTGAAATTGAGTAAATTTCCGGTTTCTTCCTTGTCGGAAGGAACAAATATAATTTTTTCAATCGTAGGACATTGGTCCTCTACCTTTTGAACTTTCTTGAGTAGGAAAGGATTTCCTACAAATACCAAACGAGAACCAGAATCGTTAATAATAAACTTGGTCTCGTCTGGGGTTAATGTGGGGTATATCGAAACATTCACCAATCCAATTTTTTGCAAAGCTTGGTCGATGATGTAGTATTCTGGACAATTTTCGAGCATGATCGCAACGCGATCGCCCTTTACCAAGCCGTGTTCAATGAAAAATGCGGCTGCTTTATTAATTTCTCCTAAGAGGTATTGGTAGCTGTATTCCTTCCAAACACCGCCCTCTTTTTGCATGAGGTAGGTTTTTCCTGGATGGTGAATGTGATTTGCTGAGTTTAAGAAAAAGTGATGCAGAGAACTGAACTTCGGGTCGTTCTGCATTCTTTTTTCGGCTAATGATTCCATATAAGTTCGAATATTTCTATCCGACAAATATGTGTCATTTCCCGATAATCCGAAAATTTTTCGAAAAAAATTAATTTAAACGCCGTAAGCTTCTACCGTTTCTACTTCGGGAACCATGCGTTTAAGCAAATTCTCGATACCGGATTTCAAGGTCATAGTTGAAGACGGACAACCACTGCAACTACCTTTTAATTCCACAGTAACCACGCCATCCTTAAAGCTTTTGAAATCAATGGCACCGCCATCCATTTCCACAGCAGGCTTTACGTGATCTTCTAACAATTGTTTGATTTTTCTTTCGATTGCGGTTTCTTGCTCTGGCGATAATTCACTCACTTTGTTGATGATTTCTTTGCCATCTTCTAACCATTCTTGAAAGAAATTTCTCAAATCGGGGATCAAATCAAACCATTCGTAGTCGCTGTTTTTAGTTATGCTCACGAAATTATTCATGATGAATACTCCTTGAACAAAACCCATTTCAAAAAGGGCCTTGGCAAGTGGAGAATTTTCAGCCTTTTCTTTCGTGCGGAAATCCGCAGAATCATTGGGCAAAAACATCTTACTCGCAACAAATTTCATACTCTCAGGATTGGGAGTAGCCTCCGCGTATATGGTAACCAGTTCTTTTGTCATAATAATTGGGTTTTAACGCTGCAAAAATACGGAATTTTATTGAGGGCTTGCGAACTCGAGTTTTGCGATTTTCGCAAAATGGAAATCAAGTTTCGGTCGTACCTTTGACACATGGCCAAGCAAAAAACCACGTTTTTCTGCCGTTCTTGCGGATACGAATCCCCCAAATGGATTGGAAAATGTCCAGGTTGCGATCAATGGAATACCTTCGCCGAGGAATCTAAACCGACAAAATCCGTGAATACATGGACAAAATCGACCCGTAAAACGGTGGTTCCTATTAATATATTGGAGATAGAAGCCTCGGTTACGCAAAGGGCGGTACTTCCCGACAGCGAATTGAACTTGGTTTTAGGGGGGGGACTTGTTCCTGGAGCCGTGATCTTACTCGGCGGCGAACCTGGAATTGGCAAAAGTACCTTATTGCTTCAAATGGCTTTAGAATCGCACCTAAATGTACTTTATGTAAGTGGCGAAGAAAGCGAATCTCAAATAAAACTGCGCGCCGAGCGCATCGGCATACAAAACGAACATTGTCAGGTACTCACCGAAACCATGCTCGAAAACATCCTCGACCAAGTGCAACGCGACCGTCCTGAAGTACTGATCGTAGATTCCATTCAAACCTTATATTCCGACGCTATCGAATCTACCCCAGGCAGCATTTCTCAAATTCGGGAATGTACCGGAAAGCTCTTGCAATTTGCGAAGGAAACCGATACCCCCGTCTTATTGATCGGTCATATCACCAAAGACGGAGCTATTGCGGGTCCGAAAGTATTGGAACACATGGTCGATACGGTTCTACAATTTGAAGGCGATCGGCACCATGTATATCGCATTTTGCGCACACTCAAAAATAGATTCGGGAGTACCCAAGAAATGGGCATTTATGAAATGCGTGGCAGTGGCTTACAACCCGTTAAAAATCCATCTGAAATTTGGCTTTCCCACCGCGATGAAGCCCTTAGCGGCGTGGCTATTGCCGGCGTTTTGGAAGGCGTGCGACCGCTCTTGCTCGAAGTACAAGCACTCGTAAGCACCGCCGTTTATGGAACTCCCCAACGCTCAGCCACCGGCTTCGATATCCGCCGTTTGAATATGCTGTTAGCCGTTTTGGAAAAACGTTGCGGATTCCGCCTCGGTCAATCGGATGTATTTGTAAATTTGGCCGGTGGCCTGCGCCTTGAAGATCCAGCCTTAGATCTCCCTTTGATGTCTGCCATTATGAGCAGTTACCAAGGAATCTCGTTGCCGCAAGGCTATGTTTTTTCGGGGGAAGTTGGACTTTCAGGAGAAGTTCGTGCCATTCAACGCATCGAGCAACGGATTTCGGAAGCGGAAAAATTAGGCTTTACCGATATGATTATTTCGAAATACAATAAAATTCCCGAAAGTCCGGGCCGAAAGATCCGCTTGCACAGTTTTGGCAAGGTGGATGAGGTGTTTTCTTGGCTTTTTGGGTGAGCTCGCTGCGCTCGCGGTTAGACGGCCTTCGGCCTAGTGAGATGTTCGCTGCGCTCGCGGTTTGACGGCCTTTGGCCTGGTGAGATGCTCGCTGCGCTCGCCGTGGGACGGCCTTCGGCCTGGTGAGATGCTCGCTACGCTCCCAGTGGGACGGCCTTTGGCCTAGTGAGATGTTCGCTACGCTCGCGGTTTGACGGCCTTCGGCCTGGTGAGATGCTCGCTACGCTCGCCGTGGGACGGCCTTTGGCCTGGTGAGATGCTCGCTACGC